>JAQTOL010000317.1 GCA_028748945.1 Paludibacter sp. | reverse complement strand
TAAAAACAGGAACACACACAGCTACGCCTGTACCAACAACAAGTCCGATAGGGGTTATTGATTTTTCGGTACGCTTACAACACAGCATTCATTTCTCCGACGAAGCTTCGGCACGCAGCAAAGCCAAACCCGAAGGAGTGCATGGATGCGAAATTTACATGAAAGTGGATGGTGATGCGCCCAAAGATGCTTCGGAACTAACGTATGTGGCTACTGATACGGCTTCGCCCTACGTACAGAAATTTGATGGAAGTAAAGTAGGTAAACCGGTTTACTACTGGCTACGGTGGGTAAATACCCGCGGCGAAGCCGGACCCTGGAGTAGCACAGTGAGTGCTATGGTGGTGGGGTGAGAAAATATTTTCTTAATTAAATACGACCTTTCCCAATCCGTTAGTTAACGGATTGGGAAAAGTTACAACAAAACAAACAAACTAAAATGACTATCAATTATGAATAAACTTACGCTTTCCTTTTTCTTCTGTTGTATCCTTATCAATGCCACCGCACAACACAAACTGACCGCCAACCGTAACGCGTACCGTGCTGCCGACCAACTTGTAAAACAACAAGTGGAGTTTAAAGACCCGGGAAGTTCGGGCAAAAATCTTACCTGGGATTTCAGCATGCTTCAACCGATAAACGAAAAATACACACTCGATTATTTTATCCCAGACAGTACCCAAATGGAGCGACTTTGTGGAAAGGAACACAGCACCCGGTACTATTACCTGCAGCATGGCGATAGTCTACGGGCCGTGGGATTTGAGAATTCCACCACTTATATGGAATATCCGGTTCCTGAACTGAAACTAAAGTTCCCGTTCAGCTACGGTGATACCCTGTTTAGTAAATTCGAAGGTGTAGGTCAATACAGTCATCGCCTGGAATTAGCAGTAAAAGGCTATACAAGGGTGGAAGCCGATGCCGAAGGTGATTTAAAGCTCCCCGAATTCGAAACTGTAAAGAAAGCCCAACGGGTACGCACCCTCCGGCATTATACAGAAACAGGCAAAGACAGCATAGAGATGACCCTAGATACTTACGCATGGTATGCCGAAGGAATCCGGTATCCCGTATTCGAAAGCGTGAAAACCAATATCATTAGACTGCTGTATTCCACCGACGGCAACAGCCACGTACAGGATACCACCGTGTTCAGCACATCATTCTATTATCCTCCCGAATTGCAGGTATCGCAGATAGAAACGGAACCGGTGCCCGAAGAAGCCAAGGATGGAGCCGTGGGAGCAGCAGCGGTGTTTACCGAAGGACAACTATTGCCCAACCCTGTGGTAGATAACCTGTATATAAACTTTAAACTAACCCGTTCCGCCAACGTATGGTTCAGCGTACACAGCAACGGCGGTATCCCGCTTTGCCAGACATCACCGCAGTACTTGAATGAAGGTTACAACAATACCACTGTAAATATGAACAACCTGATTACCGGAACTTACACACTGTATGTGCATGTGGACGATATGGTGATGCAACGGGTGGTGGTGAAGAAATAGAATATAATATACACTGATAAAAAAACAATATATGAAACGGATAATTAACACAATATTAAGTCTTACATTTTGTTTGCTTATACAAGCACAAATACCTCAAGCTCCAAAGAATTTGCAAAGTCCTAATGCTACAAGCTTAGGGTTGTATGGTGAAGTTCCAGTTTCACTTTTTACAGGAATACCTGAGATATTCATTCCTTTATTCACTGCACCAGATAAATATAAAGGCTTTTCTGTCGGATTGAGTTATCATGCAGGTGGAGTCAGACCAGACCAACATCCAGGTTGGATGGGTACAAATTGGTCATTAATAGCGGGGGGATGCATCTCACGAACAATAAAAGATGCAGATGATGAATATAGTGCAATTGATGGAACAGGAACAACCGGGTTTTATTTCAATTATTCTATTTTAAATACAACTGATTGGAATAGTGTTGATAATATTAGTTCGATTGCGCTTAATTATAAGTCACTTACATACAAAGATACCCAACCAGATGAATTTTCTTTTTATTTTGGAGATTATAGTGGTAAATTTTATTTAAACCAAGCTGGTCAATGGATTGTACAATGCAATAAGCCGGTAAAAGTAACATTCGATGGTAATTTCATTGATCCTCCAAATAGTCTTATTTATGTTACTGGAAGTAGCTTTTTAATAACACAAGCTCAGCAACAAAGAACAAAATCATTTAAAAGTTTTTCGATTTATACCGAAGATGGAACCCAATATATTTTTGGAAATGACACAACAGCTATTGAATACTCTATGCCTTTTTTTGATCAGTTACATTCAACATGGGTGGCTAATTCTTGGTATCTGACAAAAATAAATTATACCAATGGAAAATACATAGACTTAAAATATCAAAGAGGAAACAAAGTAAATCAAATGTATATTTCAAATACTCAGTTATTATCACAAACCATTACATTCGGGGGTACAGATTTAAATTGTTCTTCAATCGGAAGCTCCTCAGCGGATATTAATAAAAGCTATAGTGGAGAACTTATTTCGCCAATTTATTTAAATTCTATAGAGTCTCCCGACTTTTCAGTCCAATTTAGAAGGAATCCAACTTATGAATTAAGATATAATGATTCCATATACGCAACTGTAGTAGACTATTTTAATAATTATTGTAGTAGTAATAATCTTTCATGTAGTGCCAAAGATTATTTTCCTTATATGAATAATGGACCATCATCATATACAATATATGATTTTCTACATAATAATCTTTCATGGGCACTTTTAGATACAATCAAAATCTATGATTATAATCAAACACTAATTAAGAAATTTGACCTAAATTATAATAATGGCGCAGGTGCAACAGGTGACCCACGCCTCACATCTAAAGAAAGATTATTTTTACTCTCAATAAATGAAAAAAATGGAAGTGGAAGCTTAAAAGGAACTTATAGTTTTGAATATGATAATAGAGATAAATTACCATCCTATTTAGCCAATAAAACAGATCATTGGGGATTCTATAATAATAAATATGCCTACTTAAACAATCCAAGTGCATATTATGGTTACAGAGAGCCAGATTCAACAGTTATGAAATATGGAAGTTTAAGGAAAATAACATATCCTACAGGAGGCAGCACTGAGTTTGTTTACGAAGCAAATCAATATAGTCGACAATTAAAACTGAATAGATGGCTGGGAGATAGCATAGTGGGTGGAAATAAAATAACCGGAGGATTACGAATCAAGAGAATAACCAATAATCCAAATAATGGACAAAACGCAATTGTTAAGGAATATTTCTATATAAGAGATTATTCACTCACAAATCAAACAGGGACTTCAAGCGGGGTATTAGGAGGGCAAGTTAAATATCTATTCAATGATTATCAAGTGAAAAACTCAGGGGCAAATTACATGAATGGGGGACCTTTTTATTTTGGTCAATCAGTAACTGGAGACTTAATTGTAAAAAAAACCTACTTCTCTACTCAATCAGTTCTTCCAGTATGTACTAATAGTATGGGAAGTCCTATCGGATATTCGGAAGTAGTTGAAAAAATTTCGGATGGAAGTTTTACTTGTTATAAATATTCAAATTTTGACAACGGATACTTAGACGAAAAATTTGATAACGCTTTACAATTAAGTATTACACCTTATCAACCATATAATTCTAAAGTACAAGAGCGAGGGAATATATTGGCTAAGGAAGTATATGATGCTACAGGTAAATTGCAATATAAAGAAACAAATACTTATGTAAAAAGTAGCTTATCTTATATAAGAAGCATTTCAGCAAAATCAATACTTCTTTGCGCTGATTTAGCAAGTTATTATTTAGAAGGTACTGCCAATAAAATCTATACCTATTCCATGCTATTAAGTAATAAAAAAGATATAACTTACAACAACACAGATTCATTAGTGAAAGAAACTAAGTTTAAATATGATTCTAATTTTCCTGTAGTAGTTAATCAAACGGAAAAAGATAGTCATGGTGATTCTATTACAACCGTTTATACATATCCGTTTCATCTTGAAAAAAATTATTTGGCAAATGCACCTGCAACTAGCAGTACGCTAGGGTCTCGATCAATATCAACGACATTATATGCAAATTGTCGGAATATGTATTATCTAAACTTTCTAAAATCTCCAGTTGAAATTACAAGCTACAAGAACAATAAAGTTATTGGTAGTAAATTATTCTATTATGGCAGACATGGAAATGCCTATTTGCCTGATTCTATTTATTCATTGGAAACTACTTCATCTTTGAATACTTTTATGCGCTATTGCGACCCAAATGTAGGACCGGGTCCATATCTTATTGATGGTCGGTACGAAAAATCACCTTCCCTATCATACAAGTACGATGCTCAGTCAAATATTATTCAAATTAGTCAAAATCATGGTGTGTCAAC
>JAQTOL010000316.1 GCA_028748945.1 Paludibacter sp. | reverse complement strand
ATTTGCATCTCATTAGTCTGCAAACTCTGGAAAGATTTGTTTTGATTCATAATGATAATTATTTGAAGTTTTTTTACGCTTCAAAATTATCACTAATCTTTTTTACCGGAACGGTTTAGTTCAACACGTGAATATACTTAGTTGAAAAATGGATATGCCCAGTTAACTGGGTATATATCACTTATATGTGTAGATTCGTAATTATTTAATATTTTGATATATAAGCAAATATAAAAACTACTTTATTTTAGTCTACTGGGTATATTCAACTTGTTAAAGTTTTTTATTAATGATGCTGTTCTGGTTATATTTTTAAAATCCAAAGATAGAAAGTATTATTCAATTAACCTAATTTATGCCAGGTAATTATAGCATACCTTAGAATCAATTCCATCTATACAGAAAATTCCCCCGGCATTGAACCTTGCCGGGGGAATAATCGGAAAAAAACATAGTAATTGTGAACCGTACTATCTGTTTTGTCAGAGTCTGTCGATTGCCGCATCCAGCGTGCACAATTGGTCCGGAGTGACGTTGATAACTACGGTTTTCGTTTGATAGCCTGTTTTACTAATGCTTACCTGGTAAGTGCCTTCGGTTAACGATTTAATCATAAAGCCGCCTTTGGCTGCCGTGCGTTTTTCCAATACTACTTTCGGTTGCCCGTTAAGCCGGAAAAGCAGGGTAGCATCTATTATGGACAGTCCGGTGCCGGCATCGGTTATTTTGCCACTCACTTGTAGTGAACCGTTTCCCTGTTCCACTATTTTACGTGTATTTTTGTAACCGGCATAAAAAACAGGTTCACTCAGGCGCAGAATTTCCACTCCCAGATCAATATTGTCAATCGCTTTATCCCCCATGACATAACCCTGATCTTCCAACAAGGTGTTTCCCTTTTTCTCCAGCTGGCTTTGGCGTGGTTGAGGAATAGCCGTGTCGAAGGCGTCTATGGAGGTCAGATATGCAGTCTGGCTATCCACGGTTAATCCATAAAGGGTCAGCCCACTTAAATGCTGATTAATCCGTTCGTAAAGTCCTCTCGAGATGTCTGTCAATTGAAGTTCGGAGGCTCTCTTCAAAAAGCTTTCGGTAAATTTGGTTTCGGCCAAAAGTACCGTGTCATTTACATAACTGGCGTAAGCCTGCATTTTGCGTGAGGCATCCGCTGTTAGGGTGATCAAAGATTCTCTCAACTGCTTTTTATTACCCGTCACACCTTTGATGCTCAACTGGCGCTGTTCGCTGTTGGTTTGAATCTGCAGGATGGCTGCATCGAGTGCTGCCATAAACTCGGAAAAGTTTGGAATTTTTGCTGTAATTGTAGGTTCCGACAACAGAAAAATCCGCACTGTCAGATACATTTTCAGCTTCGATTGCTGTTTTGACGTCATAATATTGTTTTTTCGTTTTTAATATATTGAGATTATCTAATTCAAAAACCTGAATACTCATCACAACAAAATCGTTCACAAGAATATAACGCGTCAAATGTAGTTAATTGTATTTTAATCTGCAAACATTTATTCGAAAATAATTAATATTATTTTTTGAATAAACCCGATCTTTACGTAAATATACGCTAAAAGTACCGTAGATACGCTAATTACAGGATAATGCATTTTAAAATATTATTGTAGTAGATTATTGTTATAACTGTAATATGTCATTGTTAGAGCTGCATTATATTATTGTTATAGCAGTAATATATCATTGTCAGAGCTTTACTATACCATTGTAACAGGTGCATTCTGTCATTGTTACAGCTTTATTATATCATTGTAACAGCTGCATTCTGTCATTGTTAGAGCTGCATTATACTATGTCAGAGCTTTACTATACCATTGTAACAGCTGCATTCTATCATTGTCAGAGCTGCATTATATCGTTGTAACAGCTGCATTATGTCATTGTCAGAGCTGCATTATATCGTTGTAACAGCTGCATTATGTCATTGTCAGAGCTGCATTATAACGTTGTAACAGGTGCATTCTGTCATTGTTATAGCTGTAATATACTATTGTAAGCGGATTTATCTGTCATTGTAACAGGTGACATATTTCATTGTCAGAAGTGTAATATGGCAATGTGTTGATAGTAATCTTCCGTTAGGTGGGATTGATAGTTCATTTGGTGGGATGAAACCGGTCGTTGGGATGAAAATCAGAAATCATTCGGATAGATGCAATTTGTCTATTGGAGAAGTGTAATTTGTTATTCGGATAAGTGTAATTCT
The DNA here is from genome assembly GCA_028748945.1 of Paludibacter sp. Taxonomy (GTDB): domain Bacteria; phylum Bacteroidota; class Bacteroidia; order Bacteroidales; family Paludibacteraceae; genus Paludibacter. Next base: position 2,200 of record JAQTOL010000316.1, on the reverse strand, counting down.
AAAACAACCGGTCGGCAAAGGGGATAAGCAGGGCGGTCATAATGCCCATAATACCAATGGCGAGTCCGCTGATGGCTCCTTCCAGCGCACCCATTTCCATGGCACGTGCCGTGCCCAAGGCATGCGATGACGATCCCATGGCCAGTCCTTTGGCAATTTTACTTTGAATATTCAGGCGGCGAAGTATAACAGGGCCTACCAGTCCGCCAAATATTCCGCAGATAACCACAAATGCGGCTGTCAGTGCCGGTGCACCGCCGTTTTGCTCCGAAAGGCTGATGGCAATGGGTGTTGTAACCGATTTGGGGGCTAAGGATGCTATCAGTATATGATCGGCTCCAAATGCTTTGGCAATAAATACCACACTGACTATTCCCACCAGACTTCCGGTAAATACCGCCGTAAGAATGGATACAACATTGCCCTTCACACTTCCTATTTGTTCATAGAGCACATAACCCAGCGCCACCACACTTGGCCCGAGCATAAAATTCAGTATGCGCGTCTGGTGGTAGAAGGTGGTATATTCGATGCCCGTGATTTTGAGGAAAGGAATAATGATGATCATGGTAATAAGTAAGGGTTGCAGCAGGGAGATTTTGGTCCGCCTGTACAGGTAAATCCCCAATAAAAAACTCCCCATCACAAGCATTAACAGGAATACTTCGGAAGAAATCAAGGCTTCCACTTGTTTTATGATATTATTCATGACCGGCTCCTCCTTTCGTTCTGCGTTTTTCCATCCTTTCCTGCACCAGGGCTACCGTCACAATCGTCAACACCGTGCTAATGCCTATGGCAAAAACGATGGCAAGAATTGATTTCGATACCAGCTCCACATAAGCCATTAAACCCACAGCCGCCGGAACAAAAAACACAGCCATGTTTTTGGTAATCACTGTGGCGGTTGCCTTTACATTATCGGGATGAAGTATTTTGAAATAAAGACTCAGGAAAAGCAGTATCATGCCGATCACACTCCCCGGAATAAAGTTATGAATAAGCAGGCTGACCATTTCGCCCAGGAAATAGAAAAGAAGAATATAAAAAGAACCTTTTATCATAACGTATTATTCACGAACGTAATTGAAGATAGATTTATGATTTTATTTGTGATAGATTAGGGTACTTTTAAAACAAAGGAAATGTTGCATTGTTCTCGCCGGTGGCAGGGAATCCTGTTCCTGCTTCATAATTGTTCTCTTTAAAACAGATAGGCCACCGAAGCTACCACCCGGTGATTGTTTACCGTATAAGGATTTGTTACGCGGCCATTGCCTGTCAGCGTTCCGTAACGTGCCGAGGTTAAACTGTATTCCAATGCCAGTTTCAGGTTGGATAAATTATAACTTACATTGGGTGCCACACGATAGATCCGATCGCTGATTGTTTGTGTATCGTTGAAAGTCCCGTAGCCGTAAACTGTAAATTTACCGGTGCTGTTATCAGCCATCAATGCCTGATTTGTTCCCAGGTTTTGTGATAATCCCAGCAATATTGCCGCCTGATATTTGTTGCCGTACACCATGTTCAACCAACCGGTTGCCGTATTGAAATTGGTATAGGTATCGGTTCCACTGATGCCGTAACCCCCTGCCATCATATGATCACTCATATTCTGTCCGTATATTGCCTTGGCTTTGATTTGAAAATCCCTGTTTACGTATTGTGAATAAACAAGGGCACTGGCCGAGGTCAGCTTTCCGGTTAATGGTTTAATGGTTTTCATTTCGGCACCCGCACCCGAAGTCCAGTATTCGGTTTTATTTTCTACTCCCAGAAATAAATCGGGCGCCACCGCATTTCTCAGATATGTGCCACTTGATCCCAACGGACCTTGTGATGTGTATTGCATTTGATACATAGCGGCAAGCGTCAACGCGAAGCTTTTATTCAGGTTTTGTTTGATGCGCATCTGAGGGCTGCGGTTAAAGGGTTGAAAAGGGGCTCCCAGGTTTATCGAAGGCTTTGTAGGAGTTACATTCCCCGAAAGCGGACTCCAGGTTTGTCCCAGCAGTAATTCTGTGTTTTTCCAGTTTAACCGTACATATGCCTGACGCACCCGTAATACATAAAAATCAGTTCCAAATCCGGCAAAGTCAGCTTCAATCTTTGCCGAAGATGTTGCACCCCAAAGGATCGAACCGTTTATATCGATGCCCAAACGACTGTTTACACTCAGCATTTCCGCCTGAGGTGC
>JAQTOL010000315.1 GCA_028748945.1 Paludibacter sp. | reverse complement strand
TTATCGACCGTAAAGATCCGAGACAGGCTTTGCCTGTGCTTCGTCAGATGGGTGAATATATACAAAAATACAACCGCTCGGTGACCATTTATCCCGAAGGGACACGAACCCGGGATGGTAAACCGAAGCAATTTGCCCCAAGCGGACTGAAAATTCTATGTAAATTTGCTCCCGATGCTTATGTGGTACCGGTTACCATTAATAATTCGTGGAAGGTATTTAAATATGGCAATTTTCCGCTGGGGTTATTCAATAAAGTTACTTTTACTGTTCATCCGGCTATTTCAGTAGCTGAAACCGATTTCAACACATTGTTCGAACAAACCGAAAAAGTAATTGTGGAATCCATTATTGTTTAGTTCATTCAACTTTCTCAATGTTTAGAACTTTGAAAAATTCACATATCCAAGTGTTTCCAAATCCTGAACACTTTTGGTAAGGTAGGTTTTCCCGTCTTTTATTACATACAGGCTATCACAAATATCGACAATATGCTGATATAAATGGTCGGTTACAATGATTCCCTTGTTTTGTTTTTCCCGAACAATTAAGTTCTTAATAGTATCAATATGAACCGGCATAACCTGTGAGAAAGGTTCGTCCAGCATGCAGAACTTTGTTTTAGAAGCCAGTATGGCATAAATCTCAATTATTCGCTGTTCGCCCCCCGAGAGCTTTCTGAATTTTGAGCTTTTGAACCTTTCTAATTCAGGAAACAAACCGGCAAAATCGGTAAAATCCAGGCCAAAATCATGAAAGATACGTTTAATCGTGAAACTTTTAGGAATATACCCGAATTGGGGTAAATATCGTATATCGTCCGGATTTCGGTTTTTATCAAACACAGATTTGTTATCCAACCGAATGGATTTATCATTCGGTATAAGTTCTCCATAAATGATATTCATTAAACAGGACTTTCCTGTACCGTTCCGTCCAAGCAAACCGGTAATTTTGCCGGTCTCACTCTTCAAATATACGTTTTGTAATACTCTTTTTGTTCCAAAATCAAGAATTACACTATCCACTTCGAGGCTATGTACCATTTAATGTTTTAAATTTAATGTGAGGAAGAATAATGTGAGGAACAAAATCAGGTCAAACGAGAGGGTGGTAATCCATAAAAGCTTTTTGGTAACGCCCAGATTTTTATAGTAATAAAACTCACGACGTTTATATGTATTGTTCAGATAAAATATCATGCCTAAAGTTAACATTTTAAACCAGAAAACTTGTGAAAACGTACCAATTCCATACCTGTACGGAAATTGCATACATGCCAGCGTTATGGTAAAACCTGCAAATGCAAAGGACTTGTAAAAACTCAGGATTGATCTTATTTTTATCATCATTCGTTTCTCCTGTACTTTAGAATATCTCAATTAACAATTTGTCAGCACAAATATACGACTAATTTTCAATTTAACAAAAAAACAAATCGCTATAAGATCTATTTTCATAATCCCATAACGATTTATCAATTATTCTATTATAGACCAAAGGGATAATTAAAATTCATATTTATTTTTCTGCAGTTTTGGTCTCAGTGATATTATCCATTTTTTTCGATATCTCTATCGCTTCCTTAATAATTTCTTCCGGATAATCATTTATCTGAAGTATTCTGATAGCATTTCTGTTTTTTAATTTTCCATCCTTCAGTTTGTAATCGAAATCAACCATTTTATTGTCTACCTTCTCGCTGAAATGATATAATTCATACTCCATCTTTAATAAATCGGCCAATTCAATATCATGCGTTGATACAAAAACGATATTATTCCCTTTCGTTAAAGATGATAATACGGCTTTTCCGGCTGAAATCCGTTCAATGGTGTTGGTTCCTTTGAAAATTTCATCGAGCAAAAACAAATTGGCATCAGAGTTTTTTGTTTGGTCAATCATTTCCTTTATTGTCAATACCTCTTCAAAATAATAACTCTTATCGTTCATTAAATCATCACTGATTCTTATGGCAGAAAATACCCTCATCCGCGGCATCGAGAATCGCTCAGCGAAGCAGGTATTGAGTGTTAATCCGGTAATGGTATTAATTCCAATGGTTCTGATAAATGACGTTTTACCAGACATATTTGATCCGGTCAGAAGTATCGATTTTCCATTAACCTGAATACTGTTCCTTACGCAATCGGGTATCAAAGGATGATAAACATTCCCGGTAATAATTACTTTTTGCTCTTCCGTAATGGTTGGAATACAAAAATTCAGCAAACCAGTTCTGAGAGAAGCTATTGAAAGTAAAGAATCGATTTCCCCGACAAAAATAAACACATCCTCAATCTCCTTTCGCTTCGTGTCCAGGTGCTTTAAAACCCCGAACAACAGCAATGGTTCCAGCAAGAAAAGAATTTTGAAAAGTTCCATGATTCCAAAAAATATCGCTTCGAAGTCTCCCTGTAATTTTGATTCGACCTTAAAGAATAACATACGATTATTTAATTTGTCCAGTACGCCCATGGATTCGTGAAGTTCGGGATTAATTTCCTTCAACAAGTCGTTCTTATATAGTTCCCTGCCAACAGCATTTAGTCTTAATAGCTGAGGAAATGAACCTAAATACTCGTACAAATTTCTTTTATTCCAATAATGGATTCCAAAATTGACAATGAAAATCCCAAGAGAGATGAATAGAATTGCAGGATAGAATAACATCATCAGAAAAGAAAATACACTTGCAAAAGACAAGAGCTGAACTACAAAAAACCACTTAGGCTTTTGTAAATGTTCATCCTGAAATAGGGAAGAAATATAAAAGGTTTCACCGTCATTCAGTTTCCCCAACTGATTTTGAACATATATCCGGAAATCCTGATCCTGAACGAATTTATCTATTAATTTTTCATGTCCGGCATTATCTTTTGAATCGAAAGGGATTGTCCTTAGTTTATTAAACAGGTATTGTTGCCCTACTTTGGAGTTTGTCCGGTCAAGAAACATAAATAGCTCCTGAAAATCCAGATCATTACAGGTTTTATCAGACAATATCTGAAAATCGCGCGAATGATCTTTCTTTCGAAAATACCGTTCTATTTGCTCAAAATTAAAAGAATCAGCTTTTAATTTTCCGAATGCTTTCAGTTGTTTTTCTCTAAATTTCCTTTGCCTCTTATTTATCATTGCTACAGTTTTTCTTTTCACACTTGCTATTGCATTTTTATTTGTCGACGGAATATTCATAGGGTAACCAGTCTGCAATTCGTTGTTCACCCATCTCCCCTTTCCAGTTTATGCCTGCCGGATCGAAATATCCAGTCCTGTCAAAGTAGACTTGTTCGTTAAGAAAGGCAATGTAACTCGAATTTATATTGTAGTTTACATATAAATTTCCGGGATATTTCAGAAATTTTGTATCACCATCCTGAAATACAATATCTTTATATTTTAAAGCATCTCCGGCTGAATCTTTAATTATGAATCCGGCAGATTGCAATTCATTCGACCAAAGTGCCCTGAAAAAGTGCATTCTCGATCCCAGATAAGTAAATTTCCTCATTCGTTCATAGAATTGCTTTTTAGCCTGTTCGTTGGCAGCATCATCACTGAAAATAATATTTCCCCTGAAAAAAGTAGCATTCTTTTTTTTATAATGCTCAAATTTATCGAGATAATACGTGATCTTGTATCCCAATATTCTGTTGTCAATTTGGATTGGTTTCAGGGCAAAGGCCTTTAGCGTATCCCGGTCGGAGTCATAGTTAAAGGTAATATCATTTTCATTCAAAATCACACAGTTTTCAGCATAAGCAGTCGTTCCCAAAAATTCAGCTTTAAACAAATCCAGGTTTCTTCTCCTTTTCCTTTCCAACGATTTAGCAGCCACAGCAACTCCTTTCAATTCATAAGTCTTGGGAGTCAAATAAATAATCAACGATTTTGAAGTTGAGAAATTATCCACCGTAACCGAATAATATCCTATGGCACTTATTGTCAATGGCATTGATTTGTTATTGGAGATATCCAGTTCGAAATTTCCTTTCCGGTCCGAAGTCGTCCCGGTAAATGTGGCATTAAAATAAACCGACGCGAAACAAATGGTGTCGTTCGTATTTTTATCTAAAACGGTTCCTTTTATAACCTGAGTATAAGCTGCAGTACAGACACAAATAAACAGGATAAATAAAATCAATTTTCTCATAATAATGTCATATCTGATTGAGAGAAATTTCTCTGTCTTCACTATTCAGTTATTTCCACTTTGCATAACGACCGGGGTTCAGCGCATTTGGCTTTCACCGTTACACGGGATGTTCCATTTGCGCCTGCCTGCCGCAGGCAGGGAAGTATTCACTTTCGCAAAGCGAAAAAGTGAATGCGGGAACAAAACTGCCGAAATGCACAGCTTGCCCCGACTTTACGGTGTCAGCCAGCCAATGACCCATAAGAGCGTGGGTTATGGCTTGTCGTTTTTTGTCGTCCAGTC
>JAQTOL010000314.1 GCA_028748945.1 Paludibacter sp. | reverse complement strand
CGTTAAAGGAATAATAAATAAGTGGCGTTGGTTCCGCAGTGACAGAGAAATCTTTCAGCAGTACGGATTTGCTAAAGGTTGAGCTACCCGAACTGTTGGTTACAGTCAGCGAAACAGAATAAATGCCCGGGGCATCGGGCAAATTCCAGGTTGGAGAAGCGGTGAGCGGATTCGTCAATGTTCCATCAGCGGTGCTCCAGACATATTGAACATCCGTCGTATTGACTGTTGCTCCGGGAGTTTGAGATGAATGGATATCAAAAGGCATACTCGTTGAAAATGAAATGTCACTGATAACGGGTCGTATGATTAACTGATCAACAACGGTAACGGCGATGGGTGCTGAAGTTACCGTATCGCCGTTTTCGGAAACCTTGCATTTCAACAGGTAAACTCCGGCTGTTGCAGGAGCCTGCCAACTGAAGTTTCCGGTGTTGGTCGTTGTCAGCAATTCATCATTTTGAAACCATTGGAAAGAAGGATTTGAAGTAAGAGCATTTTCTGTCAGGCAATATAATGAAAGGGAATTTGATTTTTGAACCAACGTATCGGAGGCAGAAAAGGCTTTGATTCGTATTGTATTTTGATAATTATTGTTGGCATGAAAATCAATAATATGTCCGCCGACTGTTTTAAATCTTCCTTTCAGCACAGTTGTTTGTCCGGCCGGATAGATCACCAAAAGCTTTACGGAATCAGCATCGATATTGAAATGGATAGTACCGCTTACATTGGTTTGCAAAACCGTTTCGGAAATAGCATCGTATACATCGTAATTTCCGCTTGCTAAGGTTCGGTTTATTGTTTGCGAAGTAGTAGTCGGATTGTAGTACAAATAATTCGGATAGTTATTTTCACCTCTGAAATCGGTTTTGTTTAAATCGATTTGAAGTATGCCTTCTACATTTGTGGTATCAATAATGGCAGCTAAATAACCAACGGCAGAGCCGCTGTACATCGACAAATCCGTTGCCGCCCAACCACCTTTTACCGCATCGCCCATAGCAACCGGTTGTGTGCCGTTCCAGTTTTGTTTCATCGATTCATACGGAATGCAGGCTTTTGGATCGTATTGCGTTGCCCAGGCATAACTTGCCGGCTCCTGATTGGCTTGCGGAAGTGCATTCCGGTAAAACAGCCGGCTTGAATTAGCCAGATTCAGTAACCATTTGCCAATGGCCCGCGCATACCGTTTATCGTATTTTGCAACAGGTGCCAACGCCGCCGCATGTTGAAATCCATTCATACTGAAAGCATAATCGTCGCCACCATCGTTGGCTTCACCGATTAATCCCGAAACATCGTATCCATTCCAGTTCCCCACAATACAGCCCCAACCCCGTAACGTATTCAGCCCGGAAGAGAAAGTCCAGTTCATCATTTTTTGAATATCGTAACTGGTACCTTCCACGGCATTCATCCGGGCAGCCGTGACAATGCCATACGGCAACTGAATTTCGTACGAAGGATTTGATGTCCAGTTTTGGAGAAAATCTAACGCCAGTTCCGCACCTTGCAGGTATTTCGGATTGGCTGTTTTATTATAAGCCTGATACAAGACCCACGCGATGGAACCGGCAGTTTCAGGCTCGGGAACGCTCGTTGTATTGGGTAAGCCGGTCTGCAGATTAAAGGCACGGTAATTCATCGAAGGTACCTTCCAGGGCTGGACTGTTCCACCAAGTTGATACAGTACTTTCAATTCTCGGTCGGCAATGGTCGTAAATTGCGTTCCAAAATCAGTATCTACCGTTGGATACAGACTATAGAGCTGATAGAAAAATACATTGGGCATCACCTCGTACCACCAATCGTCGCCTGTACCTGTAGAATAACTGTTCAGATAAACATTCTGTCCGTTTTTCAGATTATAAAAGTCTTTGATCTTCGCTACCCAATTGGTATTTAAATGCGTCGTTTTATCAACCCCGACCAATGATGCCCCAACAATTGCCGGTAAAATATTAATCGCTTCCGCCACATTTCCATGATCGGTTTGCCCCACATAAGTATCCATTCGTATTGTTTTCAGCGTCGGATAATTTAGGCCATTGGATGTGCTGATGTTGGTTATAGGCAAATACGTTCCGGTTTTGCTTATGTCGAAAACTAAATTATCGTAATCCACCGCCACCTGCTTCCAATCGCGCATAACATAGGGAGCCGGAAGATTTGGCATCAGGTCTATGCGTGGTATGGAGATTTGCCGGGCAAATGCCAGCAACGCAATTCCAATAAAAAGGGTTGAAAACAGGTTTCGTTTCATTTAAGATATCTTTAATTTAAGATAATTAGTAGTGCTATATAATTTCGTATTTAATTTTTCAGAGACAATGGTATCTTACATCCCCTTTAGGGGCTTGGGACGGTAAAATCTTTTGAATACCGCCCCTAAATCCCCTAAAGGGGACTTAGAATTACAACCATATCGTATTATGCTTCTCAAAATAATAACTACTTAACTTTTCCAAAGTTTTAAACTTTGGAAAAGTTTCAATCACGATATATCAAAAAACTATTTGACTTTAAATCTATATTTCCCATTAGTATTTTAGCTCCTGCCGGAAGGTCATACATCATTTCTTTTCCAAAATTCAGTATCACGGTTATTTCATCTCCTTTATACATTCGGGTAAATTGTATGAACTCTCCGTGTCGCTCCAGCTTTTCATAACTTCCGTACTGAAGTGTTTTTTCATGATTCCTTAGTTCGAGCAATGCTTTGTAGGTATTCAGGATGGAACTCTTTTGCTTCAAATCCTCCTGAACATTGACTTTCGCATAGTCATCATTCACTTTTATCCAGGGTGTTCCAGTAGTAAAGCCGGCATTCGCTGTTCCATCCCATTGCATGGGACTGCGCGATTTGTCGCGGTTATGATTATTACCTTCGGCAAGTGCTTCAGCGGGTGTTTTTCCGGCATCAATAGCCAGTTGATAGAACGTTTTTCCCTGAATATCTTTTATCTCATCGTAGGTGTTGGCGGTTATGTTTTGCATCCCAATTTCCTCCCCGTAATAAATAAACGGGACACCTTTGGCAGTCAGAATCAGTGCTGCCAGTGTTTTGGCCCGTTCAATATCTCCATCCGCCAACCGGTTCATTAGCCGGGGATTATCATGACTCCCGAAAAACAAGGTAGGATAATCACTCATATTCTTTTCCATGCTTTGCAGTTCGTTGAAAAGCCGTTCGACGGAAAAGGAGGGTATACTTCCGAAATTAAAATTGAATACCACATCCATTAACTCCGGAGACTGGTATTGTTTAAGTACCTCAATCTGATCGTTCCCGACTTCACCGACGGTAAAACGGTCTTTGTATTCGTTGACAGTGGATTTAATAACGGCAATTGCCTTTTTTACCCCGGGTTGATTGATATTGTAAACAGCCTGTATCTTTCCATCTTTTACGGGATTATCGGTCGTGATATCGTCGGTATTCAGGAAATTGATCACATCGAAGCGGAAGCCATCAATGCCCAGACCGAGCCAGAAGCGGAGTACTTTTTGAACTTCTATTACCACTGCCGGATTCGACCAGTTGAGATCAGCCATACGCACGGCAAATTTGTGGAGGTAATACTGGTTGGTGAGCGAATCCAGTTGCCAGGCGCCTCCGCCAAAAAATGATTCCCAGTTGTTGGGTTTGTCTTTCCAGATATAATAATCGCGATACGGATTGTCTTTCGATTTACGGGATTCCTGAAACCATTTACAATCGGTGGAAGTATGGTTTACGACCATATCCATAATAACTTTTATATCCCGTTTATGAGCTTCAGTCAGAAAGTTTCGGAAGTCATCCATCGTGCCGTAAGCCTGATCAATCTGATAATAATCGGCCACATCGTAACCGTTGTCTACTTTAGGCGATTTTAAAAAAGGAGTTAGCCAGATACCTTTAATGCCTAAGGTTTGAAGATAATTCAGCCGGGTAGTCATGCCTTTAAAGTCACTGACTCCGTTACCATCACTATCCTGAAACGAAGGCATATAGATTTGGTAAAAAACAGTTTGTTTCCACCATGTATCAGAAGTGTTCGGTCTGATTGTTTGGGCTGCAGCTGTAATTGAAAACAGCATCAGAAAATATGTAAGAGAGTGACGGATCATAATACTAAAAATAATGACTGTTCTTATTGGTATACCAGCTGTTCCTATTGGAATATTGTCTGTTCCTTCTGGAATATTACTTATTCCTATTGGTATAGCACCTGTTCCTTCTGGAATATTACTTATTCCTATTGGTATAGCACCTGTTCCTTCTGGAATATTACTTATTCCTATTGGTATAGCATCTGTTCCTTCTGGTATTTTACTTATTCCTGGGTCTATTCAATAAACTGTGTCAGAAAGGATAATTAATTGATATTCCATCGTTGTTCAAAAATAATAATAAATTGTGCCATAATTTGCTTCCACCCAGCAATAGGATTAATATTTTCCAATATTT
>JAQTOL010000313.1 GCA_028748945.1 Paludibacter sp. | reverse complement strand
TCAATGCTTCGTGAACAAACCCCTGTTCTCACTGCCGACCAATACCGTGCTGTTGTTACCGAGCTCGGAACAAGCATCGTGGCTCCCGGAACTGCCAATACCAACTGGCAAAATGAAATTTTTCAGGATGCGTTGGCTCACGATTACAACTTAAGTGTCAGCGGAGCTGTCAGGTCATTGCCTTACCGCGTTTCCGTCGGTTATCTGAATCAGGACGGTATTTTAAAAACCGGAAATTATGAAAGAGCAACCGCTTCGCTGAATTTGAATCCCACTTTTTTGAAAAACACCTTAAAAGTAAATGTAAACCTAAAAGGATCGTACGAAAACGAACGGATTGCCAATGATGCAGCTATTTGGGCTGCAACTGCTTTTGACCCTACACAACCGGTTCATGTTGATGATCAGACTTACGGTGGATATTTTCAATACACGCAATACGCAACAAATCCGGCTTTGACCAATATCAATCCGGTAAGTATGCTTTATCAGGTGCATGCGACAAACAAAACATTCAGAAGCGTAGGAAACCTTCAGGCCGATTATAGTATGTTTTTCCTACCCGAATTACATTTGAATGTAAATGCGGGTTATGACATTTCAAACGCAGTTTATAATTATGCCACACCCGCTAATTATTTTGCGGATAACGTGGCGGGAGGTTCTGTTTACAATGCTGCTCCTTCGCGTGAAACAGGCAACACGCTTTTCGAATCCTATTTGTTTTATTCCAAAGAATTACCTTCCATTCTGAGTAGATTGGATGTGACTGCCGGATATTCATACAATAATTTTCTGACTACCAACTACAATTATTCTACTTTCGATGCAGCCGGTACTTTAGTTGCGAGCAGTGTTCCAACCTATCCCTTCGATAAACCGAGTCACTCCATTATTTCCTTTTACGGTAGATTCAATTACGCTTTCAACGAGAAATACTTACTGACTGCCTCGTTGCGTGATGACGCTTCTTCCCGCTTTGCTGAACGCCATCGTTGGGGTTTATTTCCTTCCATGGCGTTGGCATGGAAAATAAAAGAAGAAAGCTATCTGAAAAACAACCGGACTATTTCCGATTTAAAACTAAGACTGGGATATGGTATTACCGGACAACAGGATGGACTTTCCAACTATTATCCGATTCCGAGATACACAACAAGTGGATTAAATACGCAATACACGGTTGGAAATGCAGCCTATTCAACGGTTTGGCCTCAGGTATACAATCCGGATTTGAAATGGGAAGAAACGGCAACAGCCAATATCGGACTTGATTATGGATTTTTCGAACACAGAATCACCGGCAGTATTGATGTTTATCAGAAAAACACCAAAGATCTGTTGAATTCGATTACAATTCCTTACGGTCTTAGTTTCGGTTCTACAATGATTAAAAACATTGGTACGATGGAAAATAAAGGGATTGAATTTAATGTTAAAGCCATTGCCGTTCAAACCAAAGACTTCAGTTGGGATTTCAGTTTCAATGCCACTTACAACGAAAACAAGATAACGAAAATTAGTATCGATAATGCTGCCGGTGTTGGATTGTTCAGCAATGCTACATCTGTCAATACAGTTGGTTACAGTCGTAACACTTTCTATCTGTATCATCAGGTTTACAACGAACAGGGCTATCCTATTGAAGACCAAATGTTAGACGTAAACGGCGATGGATTAACCAATGCCAAGGACCGGTATGTGACCGGAAAATCATCGTTGCCCAAATATATGTTCGGATTCAGTACCAATTTTCAATATAAAAACTGGAGTCTTGGAGCATCATTTCACTCCAATGTCGGACATTACATTTACTATAAACCCCTCGATAATACGATTGCAATCACCGGTTGGGCAACATCGGAGAATCTGAATACCATGTATTATAACTCATTATTTAAGAACACCGATCAGTACGAAGGCTATAGTGATTATTATCTGCAAAATGCGTCATTCTTGAAAATGGACAATGCCTATCTGGCATATGATTTTGGAAAAATTATTCCAAAAAGCGATATTCATCTAAAAATAAATGCCTCGGTTCAGAATGTATTTACCGTAACTAAATTTACCGGTCTTGATCCTGAATCGAACAGCGGAGCACAAAATGCTTATCCTGTTCCACGCGTTTTCGCTTTTGGTTTGAACCTTAATTTCTAATCTTTATAAATATAATGAATATGAAAAACAATAAATATACAATCAATAACACCTTATTGATAATATTGATAGCATTGACGGTTGGATTAAGCTCGTGTACCGACGATCTGGTAAAAGTACCAACCAATGACATCACTGCCGGCATTCAGTTTAACTCGGTGGCCGGTTATAAGCAAGGTATGGTATCGATATATTCCAACTTATCGTACGGAAATTTTTTACGCTATTACTGGGGAATGCAGGAATATACTACCGACGAAGCCGTCAGTACATGGAACGATGATGGTGGCAATGCCGTATTTCATCAGTTAGCCTGGAGTGCCGATGCCACTGCCATTACGTATGTTTATTCCACCATGTTGACGACCATCACGTATTGCAACAACTTTTTGAATGAATCCACTGATGCCAAAATTGCCGGAAGAGGATTCACCGGTTCAGATGCAACTCAGATAAAACAATACAAAGCGGAAGTCAGATACCTTCGTGCTTATTGTTTCTGGGTTTTGATGGATTTATACGGAAATCCACCTTTCCCTACCGAAGCTTCATTGGGATTTACTGCTCCAGAACAAATTCAACGGAAAGATTTGTTTACATTTATCGAAACCGAATTAAAAGCCATTGAACCCGAAATGGCCGATCCACGAACTAACGAATGGGGAAGACCGGATAAAGCGGCCGATTGGTCATTATTGGCAAGAATGTATCTGAATGGAAAAGTATACACCGGGACTGATTATTATACTCAGGCCATTACCTGTTGCAAACAAATTATTGCAGCAGGTTATTCATTGGAAAGTCATTACAGCTGGTTAATGTTGGGTGATAATAACTTGAATACAAACGAATTTATATTCACAATAAATTATAACAATACCAACGAAACCTGGAATGGAACTAACTTCTTTGCACTGGGAGCCGCCGGAGTTCCGGCTACAATAAATGGGCTATCCGGAAGCTGGAATAATTTCAGGTTTACGGAACAAATTCCAGCATTATTTCCTTCAGCCGATACCACGGTTGATAAACGTGCTGAATTTTATAAGACCGGGCAAAATCTGAAAGTTACTACAATTTCAGCAAGTACGGATGGTTATTCTGCCTTCAAATATAGGAATGTGAACCGCGATGGAAGTTCCATTGTTCAAAACAATACCTTTAATAATCTTTCGGATATTGATTTTCCGGTTTTCCGTCTGGCAGAGATATACCTGATATATTCCGAAGCAGTTTTACGAGGAGGAACAGGTGGCGATTTAACTACCGCACTTAGTTATATCAATCAATTGCGTGGGCGTGCTTATGCCAACAATCCTGCAAGTACATTGGGAAATATTACACAGACAAACTTAACGCTGGATTTTATTTTAAACGAAAGAGCCCGCGAGTTGTATTGGGAAGCGCAACGCCGTACCGATCTGGTGAGATACGATAGACTCACAACTGCCGATTACCTCTGGGCCTGGAAAGGTGGAGCACTGGCAGGTAAAAGTGTGGACAGTAAATATAATTTGTTCCCGATTCCTACTTCCGATTTATTGGCGAATCCGAATCTGACACAAATTAATAATTTCTGATTATTTTTCCATTAATCATCAATAACAAAAAATCGAGATATCGATTATTAATAAAAATGAATATGAAAAACAAAATAAAATGGTTATCTGCATTAGCATTAAGTACAATTTTATTGTATTCATGTACCGATAATGAACCAATTAATAAAATTGCAACACCTGAAGCCGGTTCGTTCAAAATCGCATCAAGTGATTCTGTTCTGTTATTATCTTTAACAGATGCCGGAACTCACTCAGCTGTTACACTTCAGTGGGATTCGCTGGTTTATGGAATCAGCACCCCTGTTACATTTACAATTCAAATGGATTCTTTAAACGGTGATTTTTCAACACCAATTGAAGAAGAAATTGCAACCGGTCTTTATAAATTTTCGTATACCGATTCGGTTCTAAATAAGCGTGTCAGGAAACTCAAATTAAAACCAACCATTGAAGGTCAGATTAAAGTGAGGGTTAAAGCAAATTTATCATTTAACTCATATCCTGTTTATTCAAATGCAGTGGTTTTAAAAGTAACTCCTTATCTGCCACCTCCTGTACCAATGGCCTATATTTATATTTCGGGTATGGATGATGACTGGTCTCAACCTTTCAAAAGTGTACTTGTTCAAAAAGGGGGTGCCGGAGATTTCGAAGGTTATTATACCGTAAAATTTGGCTCCTGGAACTGGCAAATGCGACCTAAATTTCATACCTGGGATTATTATGGATTTGTAAGTAAGGAAGGCTTAA
>JAQTOL010000312.1 GCA_028748945.1 Paludibacter sp. | reverse complement strand
TTTAAAAGACCGCATGGAACGTACAGAAAATAACGATGAATTTCTGGTTTCTATGAATGCCTGATATATTCCAACTAATTTAAAAATTAAAAAAAATACGCATAAGAGATTATGCGTATTTTTTTTATAACAGCTTGAAAACTAAAATTTCAATTATTTTATTCAAAATGTTTGTTAATTAAAATATTCTTATTACATTTGCACCCTTAACAAAAATTTAAAAGCTATAACTATGAAGAAAAACTTGAAATTAAGTTCGCTTATTACCCTGGTTGCTTTATTTTATTTCACATCGTGTACAAAAAATGAAGTTACAAATCTCGCATTGAGTACTAAATCAATGAGTTTTATTATTGGACAGGCCGATTCATTGATTGCAACGGTAACTGCCAGTGGTGACATCAGTAAATTTCCGGTAAGCTGGACAACGACAAATAAAAATGTTGTATCTGTAACGAATGGAAAAATCATCGGACTTGCCGGTGGAACGGCAACAATAACAGCCAAATCAGGTGATTTATCCGCAAGTTGTGAAGTAACGGTTAATAATGAAATTGCAGCTGTCATGAATGTCGGTTACCTGGAGTATTATGGAGATTATTTTAAAACAGGAAAATCAAATTTGTTTGTTGTGGGTATTGCCAGTCTGGATGATACATTGTATCTTATTATAAATGCTCCTTTAACTGCCACCATTAGTTTACCTGTTGGTAGCTATAGTGTACTACCGTCATTAAATAATGAGGCGGCTGATCTGGTCCCTTTTTCGGTACTTCCAGGCCATGTATATAATGGAAGCCAGGATAATTCGTGGTATATTGGGAGAGTAGAAAGTCCGATAGTAGAAGGGAATTTTAATATAATTTCAGTAGTTAACGGAAAGTATACTATTGAACTTAATTTAATTGATGGTTACGGTAATACTATATATGGAAGTTTTCAGGGTTCTCTGTATTATTACAATAAATCTGCCGCCGTAACGACTTCTGTTCAATCAGCAACTAAGAGTTTATCGAGTTTACCGCACTTAAATTTAATTGAAAACCGGAAACTAATTAACTTCCGTGCATATTAAAAAAAATAAGTTTTTTTCTACTTTCCGTTTTCTGCACAAAACGGAGCATTTTATGCAGTTTTTTCTTCTTTACGGGAAAAAAGTACTATCTTTGCCCCCGAAATTTTTATAATTCATTTTTAGAAACACAGACGTATATGAAATTATTAGAAGGTAAAGTAGCCATCGTAACGGGTGCTGCACGTGGTATCGGAAAAGCAATTGCACTAAAACTTGCAAGCGAAGGTGCCGATATTGCATTCACCGATTTGAATATCGATGATAATGCATTGGCAACTCAAAATGAAATTGAAGCGTTGGGTGTAAAAGCCAAAGGTTATGCTTCGAATGCGGCTAATTTTGAAGAAACACACACGGTTGTTGATCAGATTTTAAAAGACTTTGGTCGTATTGATGTATTGGTAAACAATGCCGGAATAACAAAAGATGGTTTGATGATGCGTATGAGCGAAATGCAATGGGATGCCGTTATCAATGTCAACCTGAAGTCGGCATTCAACTTTATTCATGCCTGTACTCCAATAATGATGAAACAAAAAACGGGTAGCATTATTAATATGAGTTCAGTGGTAGGTGTTTCGGGTAATGCCGGACAGGCTAACTATTCGGCATCAAAAGCCGGCATGATCGGTTTGGCTAAATCAGTGGCGAAAGAATTGGGATCACGTGGTATTCGTGCCAATGCCATAGCCCCGGGTTTTATCGAAACCGAAATGACTCATGCACTTACCGACGAACAACGGGCTAAATGGGCGGAAGCTATTCCGTTGCGCCGTGGTGGAAGTCCGGAAGAAGTGGCTAAAGTTACTCTTTTCCTTGCTTCAGATCTTTCCAGTTATGTTAGCGGGCAAGTTATCAATGTTTGCGGTGGAATGAATACTTAAGATAATTCATAATTCTCCCGATAGCTATCGGGATCATAATGAAAACGTTTCAAAGAAATTTGGAGCGTTTTTTTTTGATATTTATCTTGATAAATTTTAAAATAGAATTTATATTGATTAAATTTGTCGCTCCTATAATTGAATAAAAAACACACTCATATATGAATAAATTCGGACTAACATTAAGTCTCACGATCCTGTTTGTTTTTAATTTCACAAACGGATATGCTGTTCAGGACAGTTTGTTTTTATATACAAGAACCGGCTGTCCGGATTGTCATTCCGTGAAACAAATTCTGAATGAATCGGGAATCAGCTATATTGAAAGAACGCTGGATAATGATAAGTTTGGTCCACAGATGTTGCATAAACTCTCATTAGCCGGTTTCCACAAAAGAATTCATTTACCGGTAATATTTTTAAATAATCAACTTCTTCACCCGGCTTACAAAACATCGAAAGGCCTGATTGATATTTCAATTATACAGGTTGAGGACAGCCTGAAAAATAAATTCCAGAAAGGAGAGCTGAATTTAGCTCTTGACAAACAACCCGCTACGATAAGCGGTACAGACTCGTCACAAGTTAGTTCCGATTGTGTAGTAAAAGTTCCGGTCATTTACCTGATTTGCGATAGCTACAAAACTGAGGCGGAAGCGAATACTGCAAAGAATAAACTGATATCCGGCGGATATAACTTTGCCGGGATTCTTTTTTATCAGAACCGATATCGGGTTTTCACTCAGTTTTATTCCGATCATACGCTTGCCGGTTCCGGCTTAAACGGAATAAAAAAGGATTTTCCAACGGCTTATTTATTCGAGATGCCCGGAGAATAAAATTGTTTTAAAGAGTTACTTACCAATTGGGCATGAAAGCCACTATTAGTATTATCCCCAGGCTGTACCAGATCGCAATTGTCCTGAATTTTCCTTTATCGGTTGCTTTTCGTTTAGCTATTACAGAACCAATGGTGATGATGGTAATTGCTATTAACATCATAAGCGCATGTTCCATACCGAAAAACCGAAACTGTTCCTGATGAACTGCCGTTTTGAAATTGTGAAGAAAATAACTGACTACAGGACTGACAAAATATAAAACAATGCCAATAACCAACTGAAGATGGGCGAGGGAAGAGGTAATAAGCAATACCTTGCTGTCAAGTTTGTTGAATTTTTGGTTAGCTAACCAACCATAATAAGCCCGTATCAGGGCATATAAAAAACTGAATAAAATAAGCCAACGCAATGAAGAATGTAGTATGAGAAGTATTGGATACATTTTTATATGAATTTATAATTGTAAATTTCTTTATAACAGAAATAGATTGAAAATAGTTTTGTACCGGTTTGTTGTATGTGCAAAGATCATTAGTCCGATACCAATTTATTAATATATATAATCTTAATTTGTTTCTAATATTTTAATTTTATTCCGGATAGAATTAAAAACAAACTGCTTTTAGTCCAAGCCTGGAGCTAAATTATCGGATTGAAATTTTAGTTTGATAATTTAAATAGCTATATTTGTGCCACCAAATTCATAAAAAGTAACACCATGTCAGTAACTCGTTTTGGAGTATCGCTTGAAAGCAATTTGTTGGAAGCGTTGGATGAGTATGTTCATACGAATAAATTTCCAAACAGATCACAAGCAATCAGGTACTTAATAGAGAAAAATATTGTTGAAAGCAAATGGCAATGTAATCACATTGTAGCCGGAGCCGTTATTCTTACCTATGATTTTAATAAGAATGATATTAAGACTAAATTAAGTGAGATTCAAAAAAACTATACCGAAGAGATACTTTCATCTCAGAATTTTTATATTTCTACAAATAAAGTACTGGAAATTATAGTGGTAAAAGGTCCATCATATAAATTGACCGAACTTTCGGACAACCTGATAAGCATCAAAGGTATCGAACATGGAAAATTAATCATGAGCAAGGCAGAATAGTCATTTCGTTTACGTTTTTAAAATATAAAGAAAGAAATAAGAACACATAACAAAATCATTCTATTAATTATATGAATTCACAAATTGCCGTTTTAAGTCTTACTGCAGCATCGATAGCCTTTATGCACACTATTTTTGGTCCCGATCATTATTTGCCTTTTGTGGTGCTCTCGAAAGCCAGAAAATGGAGCAATCTCAAAACCATTTGGATTACTATTCTTTGCGGCATTGGTCATGTTGGCAGTTCCATTTTAATCGGGTTCATTGGAATTGCAACCGGCATAGCTCTCTCAAAATTGCAATATTTTGAATCTCTACGTGGGAATATTGCGGGTTGGCTTTTCATTGGTTTTGGATTGGCTTATGCAGTTTGGGGTTTTAGAAGAGCTCTCAAAAATAAAACACATACTCACGCTCATTTTCATCTAAACGGAAAAAAACATGTTCATGAACATACTCATTTTGTGGAACATGCTCATATTCACACCGGCGAAAATGATGAGACAAACGAGAAAGTAGACTATAAAAGTCTGACTCCCTGGATTTTGTTT
>JAQTOL010000311.1 GCA_028748945.1 Paludibacter sp. | reverse complement strand
AGCAAAATTGATATATAATAAGGGAATAAGGGTAGGGGTGATCTATTTATGAATTTCTACTAAGGGTTAGTTAATAAATAAGGTTTATGAAGAAAGAAAACATGATTTTTGTTTTTTCACCCTTAGTAGCAACCAACAATAACACGATATTACCCTTATTCCCTTATTTAAATCATTAATAGTAAAAGTTATAAGTGTGACATACCTAAAACCAATGGCCCTGAAAAATTATTTATCATTTACGCTGGTCTTTTTACTGATAAATTGTTTCATTCCCGAAATAAGCGCTCAGATCAAAATAACGGGAACAGTTACCGACTCGCTGACCCACGAAGCTTTACCCTTTATTTCCGTCTCGTTGAAAGGAACCACTCAGGGATGTATGACTGATAATTCCGGCAAATTTGTTTTAATGGCTCCGACCGATTCAAAATTTATAAGTTTAAAATCCATCGGTTATAAAGATAAAACCATCTCACTTCCAAACGAAAAGCTGATCAAATTAAAGATACAACTTTCTTCAACATCCTATAATATCAAAGAGATAGTCGTTAAACCAAAAAAACACAAATACAAGAAAAAAGGAAATCCTGCTGTCGATTTTGTAAAACGGGTCATTGCATCGAAAGAAAGATACAATCCGCTCAACAAGCCTTATTATCACTATGAACATGATGAGAAGATCAATATCGCCCTGAATAATTTCCGGAAAGAAAAAAATAAGACTTTGCTCAAAAAGTATAAATTTCTGACCAATTACATCGATACTTCTAAAATTTCCGGTAAGCCGATACTTCCGGTATCTACCCGGGAACTGCTGGAAGAATATTACTACCGGAAAACTCCCCGTTCGGAGAAAAGAGTCGTAATCGATAAGAAAAGTGCCGGTATCGACGAGATGCTCTCGGAAGATGGAGTGGATCAGGTTTTAAATGATGTGTTCAGGGATATTGATATTTACGATAATGATATCACCCTGTTTCTTAAGCGCTTTGTCAGTCCGCTTTCGACCGGCGGACCCGATTTTTATAAATACTATCTGTTGGATACCGTTGAAATTGCCGGTGAAAAATGTGTTGATCTCGGCTTTGTTCCATTCTCATCCCAGTCGAGCGGATTTACCGGGCATTTATACATTACGCTCGATTCCACTAATTTTGTAAAAAAAGTACAGCTCAATTTTCCAAAAGACATCAATATCAACTTTATTCAAAACATGTCCATCGCACAGGAGTTTAACCGGGCACCGGATGGCACGCGCCTGTTAATGAGGGATGATGTTATGATTGAATTCTCGATTCTTTCAAAATCAAAAGGCTTTTATGCTGAACGAATCAGTAATTATACCCATCATTCGTTTGATTGTCCGCCTGATTCAAGTGTTTTTAATCAACCGGAGAATACTATTTTGCAAGTGAATGCAACCCGGAAAATAGATAGCAATCCGGAACAAAACCTGCCTGATTCTATTCCCGTCGACACGAAACCGGTGGAAGAAATGCTCGTTCAGCTTCGAAAAGATCCGCTTTATTACGTGACTGAGAAAGTGACTTCCATTCTGCTAACCGATTATTTGAATACCGGTTCCAAAGACAATAAAATAATTTTGGGACCGGTGTATAACATCATTAGTGCAAACGCTGTAGAAGGTGTACGACTTCGTGCCGGTGGATTTACTACCGCCCGTATCAACGATCATTTGTTTGCAAACGGTTATCTTGCGTACGGATTGAAGGATCAAAAATTCAAAGGATTGGCTCAACTGGAATATTCATTTACTAAAAAGAAAGAACAAGCCAATGAGTTTCCGGTTAATTCAATCCGGGCAACTTACCATTACGATTTAAACCGCCCCGGTCAGCAATTTATGAATTCTTCAGCCGACAATTTTTTGTTTTCAATCAAGAGACAAATTGACAACAGAATTACTTATCAGCGAAAAATCGAATTAAGTTATAACCGGGAATTCTACTCGCAATTTTCAGGAGGTATAGATCTGAGGGTTCGTACCGAATTTGCCACGCCCTACATGCCATTCGTGGATAATACCACCGGACAAAATGTTACTTCTTACTCAATGGGTGAAGCTCAAGTACGGCTGCGTTATGCACCGGGAGAAAAGTATTATCAGACGCTTACCAAGCGTCGTTCCTTCTCGCGCGATGCTCCTGTTTTTAGCTTTTCCCATACTTTTGCCAGAAAAGGATACCTTGGTTCAGATTACGATTACAACCGTACCGAGATTGGCTTTCAGAAACGATTCTGGTTCTCGGCTTACGGAAATACGGATTTCATCCTGAGAGCCGGGAAAGTGTGGAACAAAGTTCCGTTTCCGCTCCTGATACTTCCGAATGCAAACCTTTCGTACTTTATTCAGCGCGAATCCTATCCGATGATGAATGCCATGGAATTTATCAACGATCAATATGTTTCGTGGGATCTGAATTATAATATGAATGGGTTGCTGTTTAATCAGATTCCATTGCTAAAATATCTCAAGTTAAGAGAGATTCTATCATTCCGTGGACTGTATGGAAGTTTAAGTAATCAAAACAATCCGGCATTCAGCAAAGGTCTGTATGAATTTCCTGCCGGATCGTACAAAATGGGAACTATTCCCTACATGGAAGCCGGAATCGGAGTGAATAACATTTTCAATTCCCTTCGGGTAGATTATATCTGGAGACTGAATTACCTCGACCACCCGAATATCGACAAAAGCGGTATCCGCATCAGTATGGATTTTACCTTCTGATTTTTATTCAGACAGGTACCAAAGTATGAAATAATTTAATATAGTGTAGTCAAATTCAATAAAATCGGTAGCCATACCTTAATTTTTCTATTTCCATCCTACATCAAACAATTTATAATATGTATCTTTGCTACTCTGCTATAAAAGACCGTAGAATCACTAAAACAGAGCAAATTAAAAGATTATTAAACTCAGTGTTCCGAATATTTAACAACACCCTTTCGTTTTCGTTGGGATTAAATTTATAAACGATGAAACATAAAAAAGTATTTCTTATTTCATACTTACTACTGATTGCATATGTGACCATCATTGCACAAAAGAATTCTATCAATTACGGTGACAATCTCCAGGCCGGTCATTATGCACCTGTAAACGGAATCAAATTGTATTATGAATCCTATGGTGAAGGTCAGCCCTTGATAATGTTACATGGCAATGGCGGGTCTATCAGTGCTTTTAAGAATCAGATTCCATTTTTTGAAAAATATTATCATGTAATTGCTATCGACAGTCGGTTACAGGGTAAATCAGGTGGTTCTCCCGATAGCATTTCGTACAATTTAATGGCGTCAGATTTCTGCGCATTACTTGATTATCTTCATATCGATTCTGCCTTTGTGTTGGGTTGGAGCGATGGAGGAATTGATGGACTAATAATGGCCATGAATTGTCCGGAAAAAGTAAAACGACTGGCCATTTCAGGTGCCAATATCCTACCCGATTCTACTGCGCTGCCTTACGCTGACATTCTGGACATGAAACATTATGTCGAAACTGATAAATCAGCATCTAAAACATCATTAGCATTAACCAGAATGATGATTTACGAACCACAAATCCCTTTTTCGGAATTGAAAAAGATTAAATGTTCCGTTTTGGTCATGGCAGGTGATCATGACATTATCAGACCTGAACATACAATTAAAATTTTTCAATCAATTCCGAAAGCAGAATTATGTATTTTCCCGGATTCCAATCATGGTATTTGTCAACAACATCCGGATCAATTTAATGATACTGTCCTGCGATTTTTCAAAAAATAAGCATACGAAAATACATCATTTTTACTGTAACGAAATAAAATAATTATTTCTTCAGATTTCCTTTAGAATCAGGTTTTAGTTTTGTCGAATAATCAATTAAAACGACACAAAATGAAAAACTTAATTTTAGTAATTGCCGCATCAGCTTTCATCAGTCTGAGCGTAAGTGCACAAAAAAATGTTCCGGTACCTGTAAAAACTGCATTTTCTCAGAAATTTGTAAAAGCCAGCGATGTGAAATGGGGCAAAGAAGGCAAAACAGCATGGGAAGCTGAGTTTAAACTGGATGGAAAATCGTATTCCGCCAACTTTGATACGAAAGGGTTCTGGCTCGAAACCGAATACTCAATTACAACAAGCGAAATTCCTGCTGCTGTAAAAACCACCATCAACAAAGAATACGCCTTATACAAAATTAAAGGAACTGATGTTTCTGAAACTCCTAAAGGAAAAGTGTACGAAGTTACATTTCTGAAAGGAGTAAAAAGCATGGAGCTTGTTTTTGATCTCAATGGAAAAATTGTAAAGGAATAAATTCGCCCATTGGAACCCCGGCAGTCTGACCCGGAAACTGAAGGATAATCGGATGAAAAGCGATAATCTGTACTGATTATACTTTTTCGTAAAGAATTAAAATTTATCTTTGCAAGTGTAATTTCAAATTTTTTTTATTT
>JAQTOL010000310.1 GCA_028748945.1 Paludibacter sp. | reverse complement strand
CATGGTTAGCACATTTATAATATCGAAATCGGATTGCATGACCTGTACCAATAAAACACTCAAGAGTCTGGGTACCTTACGTGGAGTTTTCGGGGCTGAAATTGATCAGATAAAAGGAGAAGTTGTTGTAACGCATACCGATGAAATAAGCCGGAAAGAAATTGCGGAAATGCTACTTTCATTAGGTTATCCTGAGATAGAGAACAACGAAGAATCAACCCTAAGCTATGATGATCCATCCATTTGGGGATGTGCACTTTAATCAATTAATAATTTTCAATTAATAATTAATAAGAAATAATTCGATGAAAAAACTGATTTTTGCAAGCCTGTTGCTTGCAGTAACATTTTCGGCATGTGCCGGAAAGACCAAAGATGAAAATAAAACAGAAATTAATAACCCCTCAAAAGAAATAAAAAAAATGGGACCAATTCATTTAACCAAAGCAGAATTTTTAGCAAAAGTAGCCAATTACGAAACCAATCCAACCGAATGGAAATACTTAGGTGACAAACCTTGTATTATCGATTTCTATGCCGATTGGTGTCAACCCTGTAAAGCGGTAGCTCCGATACTCGAAGATTTAGCAAAAGAATACGATGGACAAATATATGTTTACAAAGTAAACACAGAAGAAGAACAAGAACTAGCCGGTGCTTTCGGTATTCGTAGTATTCCGACAATATTGTTCTGTCCAATGGAAGGAGCTCCTCAAATGGCACAAGGTGCCATGCCAAAAGACGCATTCAAAAATGCAATCAAAGATGTTCTGTTGAAAAAATAATTTCAGCAGATATTTCCAGATTCATTCTTTAATATCAACTTTTAATTTCCTTGTTTTACCGTTAAGCTCAACATGTGCTTTCCTGTAAAACAGGGATTTTGGTTTAAATAAAAATGTTCGTTAAATAAGAACTTATACAAATCAATTATCAACGCTTGATTCAATGAAATAATTTTCCTCCTATTTGGAACATATCTCCACTCCGATTATCAAAAAGAAACGCTACTTTTGCTTATTATTAATTTCAGATAAATCAGCAAATGAGAAAGTTACTTTTTTCCTCCCTTTTATGTTTGTTTGCAGGACTAAATGCAACAGCACAAACAACAGACTATCCTTTTACAGGAGTACCCTTCAATCAGGTAAAACTGAACGATACCTATTGGATGCCCCGGGTCGAAACCAACCGGACAGCAACAATTCCTGCTTCGTTCGAAAAGTGTGAAGAAACAGGACGGGTTCAAAACTTCGTTAATGCAGCTACCCATACAGGAAAGTTCATGACCACTTATACATTTGACGATACTGATATTTACAAAATAATCGAAGGAGCATCATTCTCCATGTCGGTTCATCCCGATGCAAAACTTGACAAATACGTTGACAGCCTGATAACTATCGTTTCGAAAGCGCAGGAACCTGACGGTTATCTTTACACGGCACGTACCATTAATCCCGAAAAACCTTTTGGCTGGGCCGGAAAAGAACGCTGGGTAAATGATCCTCAACAAAGTCACGAACTTTACTGCTCCGGTCATCTCTTTGAAGCGGCTGCTGCTCATTATATGGCAACCGGGAAAAGAAATTTTCTGAATATCGCCCTGAAAAATGCAGATTTATTATGCCGGGTTTTTGGTCCCGGCAAACGGAATGAAGCGCCCGGCCATGAAATTGTGGAAATGGGACTGGTCAGATTGTACCGGGTAACCGGAGAAAAAAAATACCTCGACCTGGCAAAGTATTTTATCGATTGCCGTGGGAAAAAGATTGACAAAAACCGTTCATACTGGCAGGACCAGGAACCGGTTATTGATCAGCGTGAAGCCGTTGGTCATGCTGTCCGTGCAGCTTATTTGTATTCGGGAGTGGCCGATGTAGCCGCATTAACCGGGAATAAAGAATATCTGACAGCTATTGATAGTATCTGGGAAAACGTGGTTTCAAAGAAATATTATATCAACGGTGGAATTGGAGCCAGAGGTGATGGTGAACGGTTCGGAGACAACTACGAATTACCAAATGCCAGCGCCTACAACGAAACCTGTGCTGCCATAGCCAATGTTTACTGGAACTTCCGTATGTTCGAATTGCATGGACAAAGCAAATATATTGATGTGGTGGAAAGAAGTCTTTACAACAATGTTCTTTCGAGTGTCAGTCTGGATGGAAAGAACTTTTTCTACCCAAATCCATTGGCAGCCGATGGCACTTATGTGCGTGAACCCTGGTTTGTTTGCTCCTGTTGTCCGACCAATCTTTGCCGCTTTATGTCGTCGGTAACCGGATATATTTATGCACAAAAAGGGAACAGCCTGTATGTAAATTTATTTATCGGCAGTTCGGCAACCATTAAACTAAACGCAAAGCAATCGGTTCAAATCAGTCAGACCAGCAATTATCCATGGGATGGAGCAATAAGCTTTACCGTCCAGCCCAAACAAAAATCAAAATTTGCCCTCCGTTTACGTATTCCCGGTTGGGCAAAAAACCAACCTGTTCCAAGCGATTTGTATAGTTATCTGAATCCCGCCACAACAGCATATACCATCAAAGTGAATGGAAAGGATTATACAGCCATCATGGAAGAAGGGTATGCCGTTATCGATCGTGAATGGAAAAAAGGCGATAAAGTGGAATATACTTTACCCATGAATATCAACCGGGTAACAGCCAATGAAAAGGTAAAAGCCGATCGAGGTTTGGTGGCATTGGAACGTGGACCGATTCTTTTCTGCCTGGAGGACAAAGACAATTCATTTGATTTGACCAATTTAATTCTTCCTGACAAAGCCGGTTTAAAACTTACTTTTAATAAGGACATTTTTACAGGAACTTATACCATTCAGGGGGAAGGCAATTTAATTTATCCTTCGGAAGATAAACTTAGCCTGCAAACCGAAAAGAAAACCTTTACTGCTATTCCGTATAACGTGTGGGATAATCGTGGTGGAGCCGTTATGCGGGTTTGGTTACCAAGGACGGTAAGTGAATTTAAGTTGTCGGAGGAATAAACCGAAACTCAAAGTGTTAGATTTAAAAGTAAAGGCTTCCCGATCGGGAAGCCTTTACTTTTGAGTTCTTTATCAATTTAATTTTTATCATTCATCTCCAGCTTAATAACATCATACATAATTCCACCACCATACTTTACATTTGGCAAACGGAAGGAAATTCTATTTGTTCCTTGTTTCAATAACGTAGCAGGAAATTCAATCTCTTTTTGCTGGTAATATCCACCCAATATAGCAGAACGATAAATGCTATGATCATTTCCAAAATAATATTCGCCTGTTTTGGTCTCGTTTACCCAGATTTCTAATCGGGGATTTTTGGCTGAACCGGCAATTCCAAGGGTTAGTAAACATGTCCCGTGCGGGTCCTTATTCAAATCAAATTGTACATTCCAATTTCCGGGTTTTGTTTGGGCATAATACCAATCATCCGATTCCTTATTTTTACCAATTGTGAAAGTCAGGTTTTCGGGAACATCATTAAAAACTCCGTAATAACGTTTATGATCGCTTAATTTAAATCCCCGTGTAGTACGGTCTGCCACTCCGATTTGCCATATTATTTTTCCAAAACGATTCGGTTTCCATACCAGTTTGGCTAAATCGGAGGTTTTATTTGCAGTTACCACAATTTCATTCTTACAATATTCTTCGGTAACATTGTCCGTAAAAGCATATAAACAATATTTCCCGGGACGGATATTTGGGATCGTAAAATTTCCATCTTTGTCTGCCCGCATGGCGAAAATATAACCGTGCGTCTGAGCCTGCCAGTCCACTCCCGGAGCCGCCAGAATAATGTGAGCATTAGCTGCAGACCGGCTATCCACGAACAATTGTCCGGTAACCTTGCCTCGTTTCAAAGGATAATCAGGATGATCCATCCATTGGTAAGGCCATTTTGCCACTTCTTCATTGGCTTTTTGTTTGGCATCACTCCAAATATCGGCAATATTCTTTCCTGAA
Source organism: Paludibacter sp. (assembly GCA_028748945.1). Taxonomy (GTDB): domain Bacteria; phylum Bacteroidota; class Bacteroidia; order Bacteroidales; family Paludibacteraceae; genus Paludibacter. The sequence continues at coordinate 503 of JAQTOL010000310.1, read as the reverse complement.
TTTACATAAAGAAAGAATGGTCCGCCCAGTTTTTGCCATTCCCCTTTGATAGGACCTTCGCCCTTCCTTTCGTCTGACAGAAAATGACTGCACTGGAACATCATAATGAGAAAGGGTGACGAATGTACCGTATTAAATTGTTTGGTTGGACCACCATTCAAATATTCGTGACTGGCCTGTATAACAAAAATTCCTTTGCCTGATTGAGTTCCGGCAAAGCCATGAACATTGCGACCTTCAATATAATCGGCATAATCGTATTTGGTATAATAAGTGCTATCCGCCAATTGATATGTCCAGTCCTGCATTTTCTTTTTAAAGTCCGAAAATTTAGGCATAGGACCCTGTATGTTGTCGCGAACCAAATGATAATCGAACAAAGTTGAGTCGGCTCTTAAACCCCAGCGAACCTGTCCGAAACCACCATCGGGTGAACCGGCATGATTATATTGTTCCAGAAACCAATACACGCCACTTTCACCCGAAAGTAACACATAATGTAA
>JAQTOL010000309.1 GCA_028748945.1 Paludibacter sp. | reverse complement strand
TATTTCGGCATTAGTTTGCCTAATATTCCCTGTATAATCTGCCATGAAACTCCAAACTTATCAGCCAGCCAACCGCATTGATTATAGATTCCATCTTCGCCCAATTTGTTCCAAAAATGGTCAATCTCTTCCTGCGTATCACATTCAATGACATAGGAATTTGCCGATGAAAATTTATACATTGGTCCTCCATTTAATCCCATAAATTGTTGTCCGTTCAGTTCCCACCTTACCACCATTGGGTTTTCATCAGTAATCTTTGAATTGCTAAAAATGGAACAATAAAATTCTGCTGCTGCTTTGGCTTGTCCATCAAACCATAAGCATGGATATAGTTGTTTGATCATTTGATTTAATTTTTTATTATAAATATTTTGTTTAGTAAGCGTTCTCTCAATCCAAATTGGTATAAGTGAGTCTTAAGTCTTGCCTGACTCTTGCTTCTTTGATACGGTAAATTTTGATTTTACAATTTGTATAGTTATCCGTAACCCCAACTATGTTTATGCATCAGGTATTTCCGGCTCAACCAATTTAATTAATTTGTCTAAGGAATCCTGCCAACCTAAATAACACATCTCAGTGGGTATTTCAGCAGGAATTCCTTCCTGTAAAACTTTTAGTTCAGTGCCGCAGGACACTTTATTTATCCAAACGCTTGTTGTCATTTCTCCCGGTAAATTTGGATCATCAAATTTGTCAGAGTTTTTGATAAATGCGTTAGGAATTATTTCGAGAAACGTTCCACCAAAGGAATTTACATTTCCGGTCGTGAAATTTGTAAACGACATTTTGTAGCTACCGCCGACTTTAAAATCAAAATGTTGAACGGTGCATAGGAATCCATAAGGTGGAATCCAATTTGAATGGGCAATCGGATCTGAAAATGCACGGAAAACCTTTTCAGGCGATGCCTTCAAAACTCTGTGTAAGGATATACTATTTTTTGACATATATTTGTGTTTTAATTGTGAGTAATTATGTTATTGACTTTAATTATTGTAGTTTTCATTCATTACGTTGAACATCCAACGAATTCCGAATTTGTCTAAACAACAGCCCCAATATCCCCAAAACTCATCTCGCATGGGCTCCTGATCACTTGCACCTTCCGATAATGCCTGATACATTTTGTCAGCTTCTTCCTTTGAATCCAATTGAAGACTAATGGTGGTGTTGTTTCCCACAACCAATTTATGTCCCATTGATTCCAACATATCCGTACCCATAATTTCGGTACCTCCCGTAATTGGTAATGCCACATGCATAACACAATTCAAATCTGATTCAGAAAATTTGGGTCCGTTTGGGTCTGATGGCAAATCCTTTATTCGCATAATGGGTGCAGAGAACTCTGTCCCAAAAACTGTTTTATAAAAATGAAACGCATCATCGGCATTGCCTTGAAAATTTAGATAAATTGCTATTTTGCTCATATGATTTATTATTTAGTGTTAACCCTGATTGAATTAGTGATGCAAAGATATCAGTTTATTTAAAAAAACAAGATGTGTAATAAAGACAATAAAAGGGCTATTTATGACAAAATGTATATTATCTTTGTAAAAACAATTTAAAACCCGGTAATATGAAGCGAGTTAGCATTCTGGTTCCTGAAAGTTCGGTTTTGCAAGCCATAGCCGACCCACAATATTTATTTTCTGCAGTGAATCAGTTTATGGTTATGTCTGGCAAAATGCCATTGTTTGATGTGCAGTTGGTCGGTTTGAAAAAAGAAGTAAAACTGAATGGTGGTTTATATTCGGTAAATACCACACAACTTCTAAAAGATGTGAAGAGTACAGACTTAGTTGTAATTCCGGCTTTGTTTGGCGATATGAAAAGTGCCATTGCACAAAATCAAAAACTTATCCCCTGGATAAACGACCAATATAATAAAGGTGCTGAAGTGGCTTCGCTTTGTGTTGGTGCTTTTTTATTGGCTTCAACAGGTCTTCTCGATGGTAAAAAATGCTCTACACATTGGGGCTTTCAAAATGAGTTACGTGAAATGTTTCCAACTATTGATGTTGTTGATGGAAGTATTATTACAGAAGAACATCGGATTTATTCCAGTGGTGGAGCAAACTCTTACTGGAATTTACTCCTTCATTTAGTTGAAAAATATACCGATAGACCCACAGCAATTTTAGCATCTAAATACTTTGCTATTGATATTGACAGAGAAAGTCAGTCTGCATTTGCCATGTTTCAAGGACAAAAAAACCATAGCGATAAGGCTATAAAACAAGTACAGGATTTTATTGAAAATAATATTCAGGAAAAAATCAGCATTGAAGATTTGTCCGATTTAGTGCTGTTGGGTAGAAGAAGTTTTGAAAGACGTTTTAAAGTTGCGACCAATAATTCCGTATTGGAATACATCAACCGTGTAAAAATGGAATTTGCAAAACGTAGTTTTGAGTCAAGTCGAAAAAATATCAATGAGGTGATGTTTGAAGTCGGTTATACAGATACAAAAGCTTTCCGGACTATTTTTAAAAAAATAACAGGACTTACCCCTGTTGAATACAGAAACAAATACAATAAAATGTCAGTCCAATAACATTGTTTTTTAGCTCTGTACAACAAATCAATTTTTTTGATTTGATGCCTAAGGTTATTGAACTTGTCATGCCGCTTTACAATGCTGACGAATGACCATCCTCCCCTGCTGTCGCGGGTCTGCGACCCCGTGCCAAAACTTAGTATTTAGACAATAATCAAAATATCCGGCATCCCATTTCCTCAGGCATAATCACTGCCAGCACAGCGCCCGATAGTTACCGGGGTACGACCTGTACTTCTTTTATTTTTTGTTGGCACGGATTGGTTTAATTATTTCGGATTGCAAAACCAAAGAATACATGAGTTGGTCCCGAGATAGTTATCGGGATAAAAATTCCAACTACGAAACATATCCGCCAGGATCGGTTGAGAGACTATTTATACAACCATTTTTTAATGAGTTTAGTATAGTAAGGCATTATTAAATAAACCATCAACAAAACAATTGTTCCTGAAATAAATACCGCATCAGTCAGTCGAAAGGCAGGAATACCGCAAACTCTTAGTAAAGGTAACAAACCGATTGGAATAATTAATGATAAAGGGTATATTGCCGACCAGGTTATAAGATATTGTTTCCAGCGTTTAGGCGTTTTAGTCTTTGCTTCGAGTGGCGTGAACAAAAAATCCAATCCACTATTTATGTTATAATTATCACCGGTCTGGAATATCGGTTGAATTTCTTCAATTAAACGACCTCTCTGAATGGAGTTCATCCAATCACGGAGATGACTGATGGTGTCAAAACGGATGATTACCGTATAAGTTGATGTTAATGTGGGTATAGGACGTATTATTTGCCAGTCTAAATGCCCCATGGCATTTTTACATAAAGGTCCTATCTTATTCAACCAGTTTTCATATTCATCCTGTTTCCCATCTTTTATTTGATGACTTATCACTACAGATGCTCCTTGTTGTTCCATATTCTTATTGTCTATTCATTTTTAAATCATATCAATTCACCCTATTCAGTGTAGTCTCTTGACCTGGTCGTGCTAAAAACAAAGATTTGTTTTGTAAGTATTTATTCATATAAATTCAGCTGGCCGGAGCTTTCCTTTTAAATCGACCAAATGAAAACGCCCGGACGAACTCAAGATCTCACACTACGCTCAACAGGGGTCTATCCGTTAAACTCCATAAACTGTTTGTACCGCCACTTTTGGATAGCTGCTGATAGCAGTTAGCTTTTTGTTATTCATAGTCAAGTCTGTCCGCTGCCAATTATTGTCTTATTATCGCAATTGTCCTATTCATTGCGTTTTGTTTCGTAGTGAAGAGCAATTACTCCACTAGAAAATGTTTTCGTTTCTATAAGTTTCAGTTTAGTCGTTTCGGTCACACCTTTAAATAGCGGAATGCCCTGTCCAAGTAAAATGGGATTAACAAATAGCCAAAACTCATCAATGAGACCCTGACTTAATAATGAATGAGAAGCAGTGGGACTTCCGAAAATTAGAATATTTTTCCCGTCCTGATTTTTTATTTTATTTATTTTGTCTGCAAGTTGGTCGCCAATAACTGTGGTATTGTCAAGCCCTTTTTCGCTGATTGTCTTTGATAAAACAATTTTTGAAACTTTGTTGTACCAGGCCGAATGTTCTTTGTCGTGCTTCGAAGCGTTTGGTTGTTCGCCGGCATTTGGCCAGTAACTCTGCATCATCTCATAAGTTACCCGTCCATAAAGTGCCGAGTCGGCTTTGTCGGTCATCGTGGCAACAAAGTCAAACATGGTTTCGTCTATATTTATCCAGTCCATTTCTCCCTTAAGTCCTGCCACAAAACCATCCAGTGAAGTGTGCATAAAGAATATTAATTTTCTCATTTTATTATTTGTTTAAATATTTATACTATTTGTCTGCTCGTTTTATTGACTGTCGTTTGATGTCTGCAATGTCGTCATAGGATTGGTGTGA
>JAQTOL010000308.1 GCA_028748945.1 Paludibacter sp. | reverse complement strand
GATAAAATATCTGTAAGTACAAGTTTGGCTATTACCGGTCCTACTATCTTTAAACAAGGTTATCAGGTTATTAAATTTACAAATGTTCGCGCTGATGGAGGAACAACCAGTGATACACAATTTACTGATATGGATGTTCCTTTTATGAGAGTTGCTGAAGCCTATTTAAACTATGCAGAAGCGGTATTGCGTGGTGGAGCTGTCGTTAGTGGATATGCAGCTATTGATGCTGTAAATGCTTTAAGAACCAGAGCGAGTGCCCCGGTATTTAATACAACAACAAATCCATTAACTTTACCTAAAATACTAGATGAAAGAGCCCGTGAGTTTTTCTTCGAAGGATATCGGCGATCAGATTTGATTCGTTTTAATATGTATGGCGGAGCTACGGGTTATACATGGGATCGGAAAGCGAATGAGCCTGCAGGAAAAGACTTCCCGGCAGATTTTAATCTATTTCCAATTCCGGCAAATGATTTAAATGCAAATGCAAATTTAACTCAAAATCCGGGATATTAAAATGCCAGATCGTCAATTTGGTTATTTGATTTAGATTATAATAATTTATATCTTTACAATCGTAAAGTTGTAGACATTAAAACTCACCGAAAAGTCTGAACTTCTTAAGCTCAGACTTTTCATTTTTTACAAAAAACGAAAATATTAGCTCAAAATTTAATCAAAATAACCATGTTTAAAAAAGTCATCCTCTTATTTATCATTTTCTTATCTACAAATATTTCCGCTCAAATTGAACGGGTTGAACCCGCTTTCTGGTGGGTTGGAATGAAAAATACACAATTACAGTTATTAATTCATGGTACAGAAATTTGTAACCGGAAAGTAGAAATTCAATATCCGGGAATTAAAGTATTAAAAGTAAACCGGGCATGCAGTCCGAATTACCTGTTTGTAACATTGGATTTAGATCCTAAAATTACAAAAGCGGGCAAATTCGATATTCAATTGTCACAACCTGAAGAACCGACAATAACGGTTAACTATGAACTGAAAAACAGAAGAAAAGATTCAGATAAACGTCAGGGTTTTTCAAGTGCCGATGTTATTTATTTACTTATGCCCGATCGATTTGCAAATGGAGACAGCACCAATGACAATGTCGAATCCCAACCTGAAAAAGTCGATCGAAAAAACAGCAGTGGTCGTCACGGTGGTGATTTAAAAGGAATGCAGGAACATTTGAATTATATAAAAGAACTAGGTGCAACCGCGATATGGAGTACACCGTTGTTAGAAAATAATTACACTAAATATACTTATCACGGGTATGCTATCAGCGATTATTACAAAATTGATCCACGATTTGGGAGCAATGACGATTATTTGAAATTTGTTGCAGCTTCACATCAAAAAGGATTGAAAGTAATTATGGATATGGTCTCTAATCACTGTGGTATCTGGGCCTGGTGGATGAGTGACTTACCTTTTGAGGACTGGATTCACCAATTTCCGGAATATACACAAACCAATCATAAAGCCAACACTATCAAAGATATTCACGCGTCAAAAATAGATAAGGATCTTTTTCTAAATGGATGGTTTGATAAATCAATGCCGGATATGAACCAGCAAAACCAATATTTCTGGACATATTTTATTCAAAACTCCATTTGGTGGATTGAAAATGCGGATCTGGACGGCATTCGTATGGACACCTATCCCTACAACGATCGGGATGCAATGGCGCAATGGGTAAAAGCAATTACTGATGAGTATCCGAATTTCAACATTATGGGTGAAACCTGGCTATTCAGCCCGCAAGATATTGCCTTCTGGCAGAAAGACGCTGTCAATGCACTGCATTACAATTCAAATCTCCCAACGGTTATGGATTTTATATTACAAAAAGCATTGACAAGCTGCTTCAATGAACACGGAAAGCCATGGGAAGATTTGGGAATGAACAGGTTGTATAATACCATTTCAAACGATTATTTATACGCCAATATTAATAATTTATTAATTTTCGCCGAAAACCATGACACACAACGCTATAATTTTCTGTTGAACGGAGATATGGCAAAATTCAAAATGGCCATGTCATTTTTGATGACTACCCGTGGCATTCCTCAAATATATTATGGTTCTGAAATTGGTATGACAGGGAATAAAGATAAAGGTGATGGAGATATTCGCCGTGATTTTCCGGGTGGTTGGCCGGGTGATTCAATTAATGCATTTTCGGCAAAAGGTCGATCGTCAATTCAAAATGAAAGATTTGACTTTCTTTCAAAATTATTGAACTGGCGTAAAGGAAAATCTGTTATTCATACAGGTTTACTAACTCAATATGTTCCCGAAAATGATGTTTATGTTTATTTCCGTTATAACGAAACGGAAAAAATAATGGTTATCTTAAACAATAACGAAACGGATCAAACAATCAAAACCGATCGATATACAGAAAATCTGGAGAATATTACGAACGGAACAGATGTTATGACTGGTAAGACATTTGATTTAAAAAGCTCTTTTACAATACAAAAACAAACTGCCTTAATCCTTGAATTACATTAAACTATTTTCAAATAATCTTTAAAATAATCAGTATGAAAAATGTTATTCTCCCTCTAATTTCATTACTAATTTTTGCACTTACTATTTCCGGCTTAAATTCCTGTAAAAATAAAACAAACGCAGGCGAGAATCTAATGGATTCCATTCAGTACAAAAAAACGACGCCTGAGTGGGCCAAAAATGCGAATATTTACGAAGTAAATACCCGTCAATATACCCCCGAAGGTACATTTAAAGCTTTTCAAAAACAGTTGCCGCGGCTCAAAGCAATGGGCGTTGATATTATCTGGATGATGCCCATTAACCCGATTGGTTTAAAAAACAGAAAAGGAAGTCTGGGAAGTTATTATTCCATTCGGGATTACAAAGCAATAAACCCTGAATTCGGGACGGAAGCCGATTTTAAAGATTTGGTAAGTGAAGCTCATAAACTGGGCATGCATGTCATTATTGACTGGGTGGCAAATCATACTTCATGGGACAATGTCTGGATAAAATCACATCCCGAATGGTACACAAAAGATAGTCTTGGGAATATAATGGTCCCTAAAAGTACGGATTGGGATGATACAGCCGATTTGAACTATGATAATCCGGAATTACGTAAAGCCATGATTGATGCCATGATCTATTGGGTAAAAAATGATGATATTGATGGCTTCCGGTGTGATGTAGCGGGAATGGTTCCACTCAATTTCTGGATGCATGCCCGAAAAGCAATTGATGAACAAAAACCCGATTGCTTCTTTCTTGCTGAAGATGGCGAATCTGCCATCCACAAAGCTTTTGATATGAGTTACGATTGGCCTTTGAAAGACATTATGAATGATATTGCTAAAGGTAAAAAAAATGTAAACGACTTGATCATGCATTTTGAAAATGAGTCGAAAAAATTCAAACCGGAAGATTTGAGAATGCAATTCACAACCAATCATGACTTAAATACCTGGGAAGGTACAGAATATGAACGGTTGGGTGATAGTGCTGTTGATGCATTTACAGTGCTTACCTATACAATACCGGGCATGCCATTAACCTATACAGGTCAGGAAGAACCATTAAAAAAACGACTTAAATTTTTCGATAAAGATACGGTCGGATTTAAATTATATCAACGACAGGAATTACTTACAAAATTGAATCAACTGAAAACCGGAAATAAGGCTCTTTGGAATCCGAGTTACAAAAGCAGTTTTATGGGACTGAGAAACACGAATCCTGTTAATGTATTGACTTATATCCGATTTTATAAGAAAACACAGGTTTTTTGTGCATTTAACTTTTCATCGAAAGAACAAACATTTAAAATAACAGATGCCATTATTGGTGATTTTGTAAATTATCTTGGTGAAAAGTTCCCGGTCAAATCAAATGTTGAAATGAAATTAAAACCCTGGGGATATTCCGTTCAAATTTCAATTCCATAATAAATATCAATTGTATGAGATTCCTATCGCTTACATACCTGTTTTTCTTTATTGTAAGTCAGTGTCTGTCGCAAAATATTCAAAAAGTCAGTTCAGGTAGCCTTAAACATCTTGACGATTTTAAATCGGAGAATATTCCAGGCAGAAATATTGATGTCTGGTTACCTGATGGTTACTCTATTTCAAATAAATATAGTGTAATTTACATGCATGATGGTCAAATGTTGTTCGACAGCACTCAAACCTGGAACAAAAAAGAATGGAAAGTGGACGAAATACTTTCACAGCTTATCAAAGATCATAAAGTTGAAAACTGCATTGTTGTAGCCATTTGGAATAATGGTTCAGAACGGATTTCCGAATATTTCCCGAACAAAATTTTCAATTTGCTGGATGAGAAAACACAGAAAAAATTGTCTATCAAATATTTTAATGGAAAATCAGCCAATGGCGATAATTATTTGAAATTTATCGTAAATGAACTCAAACCTTATATTGATAAAAACTTTTCAACAAAAAGTGATAAAGATCACACTTTCATGATTGGTTCG
>JAQTOL010000307.1 GCA_028748945.1 Paludibacter sp. | reverse complement strand
AAAGAGCAGGAACATTTAAAACTGGAGCTGATTGATACCAGTTCGGAAAACGTGATGAATGGCATTGCATTCAGAATGCACGAGTACAATGCGCACTTAAAAGCATTAAACCCACTCGATATTTGCTATACATTGGAAGAAAATAACTTCAATGGAAACACATCGATTCAATTGATGATCAGAGACATTAAGATTGATGAAAATTATGTACAACAATAGCAGTATATCGTTGAATTATTAATTTTTATAAAAAGAACCGCCTTGAAAATAAAATTTTCAAGGCGGTTCTTTTTAATTATTTTGCTGGAAAATACAATTAGTTTACTTTGAACCTTGTATTTCCATTTTTCAGAAAATCAACAATCTGTTTGGCTGCAGCAATACCTGCGTTGATATTGGCTTCGGAAGTTTGTGCACCCATTTTCTTTGGAGTTGTAAAATAACGTCCACCCACTTTTTCTTTCATTTCAGCATCATTCCCGGGAACAATATCAGTTACATATTTAAAATCAGTACGAGCAATCATAAAATCAAGTAGTTCCTGTTCATCGATCACTTCTTTCCTGGCAGTATTGACCAACACAGCTCCTTTTGGCATACGGCTGAGCAATGCTGTATTAATTGATTTTTTTGTTTCAGTAGTTGCCGGAATATGCAATGAAACAATGTCGGAAACAGAGTAAAGTTCTTCAACTGACGAAACAGCTTTTACCCCATCATTTTCAATAACTTCGGCTGGACAAAATGCATCAAAAGCATATAATTCCATTCCAAAACCTTTAGCTATACGGGCTACATTACGACCAACATTTCCGTATGCATGAATACCAAGCTTTTTACCCATCAATTCTGTTCCTGAATTTCCATAATAGAAATTTCGAACGGCAAAAACCAATAATCCAAAGACCAATTCAGCCACTGCATTGGAATTTTGGCCCGGTGTATTCATTACACAAACACCGGCAGCAGAGGCAGCTTCCAAATCCACGTTATCGTAACCGGCACCGGCACGAACAACTATTTTCAATTGTTTCGCAGCAGCAATAACTTCAGCATCGATCAGATCGCTTCGAATAATAATGGCATCGGCATCGGCAACTGCATCTAACAACTGTTGTTTTTCGGTATATTTTTCGAGCAAAGCCAATTCGAAACCGGCTGCTTCTATTTCCTTACGAATTCCATCAACCGCAATTTTGGCAAATGGTTTATCGGTAGCTATTAAAACTTTCATGGCTTTATATTTTGCAACAAAAGACACGAATGTGCCTTTTGTTTGATTAATTTATGCGTGTAATTTTTCAAATTCCTGCATGCAGGTTACAAGCGCCTGGACACTTTCAATCGGCATGGCATTATAAATAGATGCCCGGAAACCACCAACCGAACGGTGACCTTTAATTCCATCCATTCCTGCAGCCTGAGCAAATTTCTGGAAATCAGCTTCTAATTCCTGAAATTCGGGTTTCATAACAAAACAAATATTCATACGCGAACGGTCCTCTTTAACTGCAGTTCCAACAAACATTTTACTGTTATCTATTGCATTATAAAGTAATTCCGCCTTGGCTATATTTTTCTTTTCCATTTCCACCAAACCTCCATTCGCTTTCAACCAACGCAAGGTTTCCATGGCGCTGTAAATCGGCAAAACCGGAGGAGTATTAAACATAGAGCCTTCAGCTATATGAGTTTTATAATTAAGCATAGTTGGTATATAACGCGAAACTTTACCAAGCAATTCATCCTTAACAACGACGAAAGCCAACCCGGCAGGAGCCAGATTTTTTTGAGCACCACCATATATTAAAGCATATTTCGAAACATCCATTGGACGGGAGAAAATGTCAGAAGACATATCGGCAATCAATGGCACCGGAGAATCCATATCGGTCAGAATTTCAGTTCCGTAAATGGTATTGTTTGTAGTAATATGAAAATAATCGGCATCGGCAGGAATAACAAAATTTTTAGGGATATAGTTATAATTTCTATCTTTAGAAGATGCAACCTCTACAGTTTCACCAAATCCTTTGGCTTCTTTCATAGCCTTATTTGCCCAAACACCTGTATTCAGATAAGCTGCTTTCTTTTCAAAAAAATTGAACGGAACCATGCAAAACTGCATGCTGGCACCACCACCTAAAAATAGTACAGAGTAACCTTCGGGTATAGCTAATAATTCCTTAAAAAGGGCAACCGCCTCATCCATTACCGCCTGAAAATCTTTTGAACGGTGGCTGATCTCCAAAATAGATAATCCCGAACCATTAATTTCCAACACCGCCTGAGCTGTTTTTTCGATAACTTCACGAGCTAAAATAGAAGGTCCTGCACTAAAATTATGTTTTTTCATACACTTATAATTTATATTTGTTTGATAGTTTTATCCCCAAAAAATGGAAGTACAAAAGTACTATTTTTTTTAGTTTCAACCACCAAAAAATGGCTTTTTATGTTGTTTCAAAACATAAAATTTATACTCATACATTTATTCAACTGAAAATGCATTTTAATGCAAAATAAATGACACAGAATAGCTTAGTGTGTGCAATTTATTTCCCCGTGATAATCCGTTTGACTTCATTCAACTTGTTCAATGCTTCCAATGGGGTCAGATTATTGACATCCAAATTCTTTATCTCATCACGGATCTGTTCCAATACCGGATCATCCAGTTTAAAGAAACTCAATTGGTATCCTTCACGGTTCTCAGCAATTTCTCCAATCGGTTTGGAAATACCGGATTGGCGGTTATCGGTTTCCAGTTGTTGAAGAATTTGTTCGGCACGCTTTACAATGCTTTGCGGCATACCGGCCATTTTGGCCACATGAATACCAAAACTGTGTTCGCTTCCGCCTTTAATCAGTTTACGGAGAAAAATTACTTTTTTGTCCACTTCTTTTACCGACACATTGTAATTTTTAATGCGGTGGAACGATTTTTCCATTTCGTTCAACTCATGATAGTGCGTGGCAAAAAGTGTTTTGGCTTTGCAATTCGGGTGTTCGTGTATGTATTCCACAATGGCCCAGGCAATGGAAATACCATCGTAAGTACTGGTTCCACGGCCCAACTCGTCGAAAAGAATCAAACTGCGATTCGAAAGATTATTCAATATGCTGGCGGCTTCATTCATTTCCACCATAAAAGTGGATTCACCCTGCGAGATATTGTCACTGGCACCTACCCGGGTAAAAATCTTATCCACCACACCTATTTTAGCACTTTCCACCGGTACAAAACATCCGATTTGAGCCATCAAGGTGATCAGGGCTGTTTGCCGCAGCAAAGCCGATTTTCCTGACATATTGGGACCGGTAATGATAATAATTTGTTGGGATTCATTATCCAGATACACATCATTCGCAATATACGTTTCGCCCATCGGGAGTTGCTTTTCAATCACAGGGTGGCGACCTTGCTTAATTTCCAGTACATCGGTGTCGGTAATCTCCGGACGAACATATTTATTTTCGGCAGAAACTTTTGTAAACGAAAGCAAACAATCGAGTTGGGCGATCAGATTGGAGTCCAACTGAATAGCGGTAATATAATCAATCAAACTCAAGACCAGTTCGTTGAAAAGCCTGGTTTCAATTGCAAGTATTTTTTCTTCCGCACCCAGAATTTTCTCTTCGTACACTTTCAGTTCCTGCGTAATATAGCGTTCGGCATTTACCAGTGTTTGTTTGCGAATCCAGGTTTCCGGGACCTTGTCCTTGTGCATGTTCCGCACTTCGATATAATACCCGAAAACATTATTAAAGCTGATTTTCAAACTGGGAATACCTGTTGCCGCACTTTCCCGTTCCTGAATTTGTTGCAAGAAATCTTTTCCCGAAAAAGCCAGTTGACGCAACTCATCCAAATCGGCATCGACATGAGGTTTTATAACGGCACCACGATTAATCATTGTGGGTGGATCATTGGAAATTTCCTTTTCAATTTTTTCAGAAATCACCGCGCAGGCATTGAGTTGATCAGCAATTTTCTTCAAAGTCACATTATCAGTTTCCAAACAAGCTTGTTTTATCGGCTCAATGGCTTTGAGTGCAACTTTGAGTTGCAGAACTTCGCGCGGATTGATACGACCCACCGCTACTTTGGAAATAATTCGTTCCAAATCACCAATCAAAGCGATATTTTGTTCCAATAATAATCTTAATTCCGGATTTTTGAAAAAATACTCAACCACACTCAAACGTTCGTTGATTGGTTTTACATCTTTCAACGGGAAAGCTATCCAGCGTTTCAGCATACGGGCACCCATTGGACTGATTGTTCTATCAATTACATCCAGCAACGTTCTGGCCCCCTCGTTTATCGAACCGTACAATTCAAGATTACGAACAGTAAAACGGTCAAGCCACACATAGCGTTCTTCTTCAATGCGCGAGAGTTGGGTAATATGACCCGTTTGCTGGTGGTGCGTCTGATCCAGATAATGCAAAATAGAACCGGCAGCCACTACTCCATTCGGCAAATTATCGACTCCAAATCCTTTCAGAGTCTTGGTTTCAAAA
>JAQTOL010000306.1 GCA_028748945.1 Paludibacter sp. | reverse complement strand
CCGAAAGGATCGATGCTGATAATTATGAGTGTAATGGGAGCAGTGGTTATGCCACACAATTTATTTCTTCATTCCGAAATTATTCAAAGCAGACAATGGAATCTGCAGGACGATAAGGTTATTAAAAAGCAATTGCGTTATGAATTTCTCGATACGTTGGTATCAATGTTGGCAGGATGGGCAATTAATAGTGCCATGATATTATTAGCCGCAGCTACTTTTTTTGCAACCTCAACCCCTGTATCGGAACTTCAACAGGCAAAAAATTTATTAGCGCCTCTTCTCGGATCAAATGCCGCAATTGTATTTGCAGTTGCGTTGTTATTTGCAGGAATTGCATCTACAATTACTTCAGGTATGGCTGCCGGAAGTATTTTTGCAGGAATGTATAAAGAGCCTTATGATATTAAAGATAATCATTCCCGCCTGGGGGTCGCAATTTCGTTGATAGTTGCTTTTGGAATAATTCTGCTCATAACAAATCCATTTCAGGGTTTAATCATTTCACAGATGATTTTGAGCATTCAACTGCCCTTTACTATTTTTTCACAGGTGTATCTTACTTCTTCTGAGAAAGTTATGGGAAAATATAAAAACACTTTATTTACAAAAATATTATTATATTCACTGGGTGTTATTGTTACGATATTAAATGTTGCATTGTTTATCAGTTTATTTTAGACAAGGCGACAACTTATATATTTTCAATTTCAGCAAAATATTTAATTATTAAATGGAAGAGCTTAAAAGCAGGATCTACTCCGGTTTTAGGCTCTTCCATTTTCTTTTCGGATAATCTTTCAAAAAATATTCGTTTTTCTTGTAGAATATTTCAATTATATTGTGATTTCTACATTTAATTCATTATTTTTGTCAACAATAAAATTTGTATTTCTTCGATGATATTAGTTTTGTTTATTTAATAATCGATATTTGATTATTAATTAGTTATAAACTCATTTAAATCCCCTATCAACTATTCGTTGATACTATCTCATTACAGGTTATAAAACCAGTTCAATTTATTATCTAAACTTCATAGAGAAACATTAATAATATTCGTTGAAATTATTGAAAAAGTAATATTCCGGAAATTTTGCTATTCAAAACTGAAATAGGTATTTAATGTAACAGATATTCTTTTTTTTTCTTCATAAGGAAACACACTTTGATTGATACTCGGCTCAACCAAATCTCAATCAAATTATCATACAATCAGTTTATTCATTTAAATATTATAGTATGAATCCAGTTTCAGACCTTATCAAAACACTTGCCGACCAGTATGGCCGGAACAGACATAACCTGTTGCCGATTCTTCAGGGAGTCGTTGAACAGGAAACGTATTTGTCTGAGTTTTCAATGATCGAAATAGCCAGAGAACTCGACATGCCTGCCTCAGAAGTCTATGGTACAGCAACTTTCTATTCTTTTTTGGAATATAAGAAGATGGGTAAATACATTATTCGTATTTGCAAAACCATTACTTGTTCCATGAAAGAAAAGAATCAGATTTTATTAGCTATTGAAGACATGTTAAAAATAACTGTCGGAGAAACCACTCCTGATGGAACATTCTCATTGCTCCAAACTAATTGTCTGGGTTTTTGCCATAAGGCACCTGCTATGTTGATAAACAATGATGTGTATACAGAACTGACCCCTGAAAAAGTAAGAGAGATATTGACTCAGTATCTTAATAAAAGGAAGGAAGGAGGACAAAATGGCAACTAGTTATCAACTAAAGCGGGCTGATTTTATCTTTAAAAATGAAAATGATTGGGAAGATGTTTTGAAAAAAAATCTGAGCCGGCAACCGAATGAATTAATTAATGAATTGATCAGTTCCGAGCTAAAGGGTAGAGGCGGAGCCGGTTTCCCAACCGGTTTGAAATGGAAACTTTCGGCCGAAGTAAAGGATGACACCAAATATGTGATTTGTAATGCGGATGAGGGTGAACCCGGAACATTCAAAGACAGGGAAATTCTCTCGTTAGTTCCTTTTAAAGTGCTGACAGCGATGGCTATTTGTGGCTATGTTGTAGGGGCAAAAGAAGCTTATATATATTTACGTGCGGAATATTTTTTCTTAAAACCGGAATTAAATAAGGTTATTGACGAATTCCATGATTTTTGTAAAAAGATAAACTTTGGTTTTACAATCCGGATTTTTATGGGTAGTGGCGCCTATATATGTGGCGAAGAAACAGCCTTATTCGAATCAATGGAAGGAAAAAGAGGAGAGCCTCGTAATAAGCCGCCATATCCTGCTATCTCAGGGTATATGAATAAACCAACCGTAATCAATAACGTTGAGACTCTGGCGCATGCCTATACTATCTTTACTTATGGTGCCAAACGTTTTTATGATCTGGGAGTTCAGTATTCCCGTGGTACAAAGTTATTTTCAGTTTCGGGCGATACACCGAAACCCGGAATCTACGAACTGGAGTTGGGGATGAGCCTCAGCGATTTTGTAAGTGATTTTGGTGATGGTGATTGCAAAGCAGTTCAGGTAGGAGGCGCTTCAGGATTTTTGGTTCCCCGAAAACGATTTGCAGAAACAACTATTGGTTATCAGGGGAAACTGATTGGAATATCCCTTCCTACAGGCGGTTCCATGATGCTTTTTAATAGTTCCCGTTCGATGTATAATGTCCTTGATAATTACCTTGAGTTTTTCAGGGAAGAATCCTGTGGGCAATGTACACCTTGTCGCGTAGGTTGTCAACAGTTATTGAAGGGAATTAAGGCTGTAAAAAGCGGTGAAAAAAATGCGCAATATCTGGATAAGCTTTTAAAATTAGCCGAAACAATGCAATTCACAGCAAAATGCGGATTGGGTCAGTCTGTGGCCAACTCTTTTTCGTCAATTGTTGAAAATTTCAGGGAAGAAATGATTTACTAATGTTGTAAAATTGTCTTGTTATGGAAAAGAATATAAAAATAACTATAAACGGAGAAATCGTCGAGATAAAAGAGGGAACTTCCATTTTAGATGCTGCCCGACAGGTAGGAGTAATCATACCAACCCTTTGTTATCACAAAGACCTGTGCGTGGCAGGAAATTGCAGGGTTTGTATAGTTGAGATTGCAGGTCAAAAACGGTTAGCACCCGCTTGTGCTACACCTTGTGAAAGAGGAATGGAAATTTTCACAAATACCATTAAGGTCAGAAATTCACGAAAACATATTATAGAATTATTACTTTCGGAACACAATTCGGATTGTACCCGTTGCTATAAAAACGGCAAATGCGAGTTACAAAAACTGGCATCGGACTTTAAAATAATGACCGATGATTTTATTTCTTTAGTTCCATTTAAGAATTACAGCATCGATATGTTTTCACCATCAATAATTAAAGATGACAGCAAATGCATTCGATGTCAACGTTGTGTGAGAACCTGTGCCGAAATACAGGGAGTTAATGCACTTACTGTGGCTCACAAAGGTGATCGGATGAAAATATCCACCTTTTTCGAAAAAGCCATGAATGATGTTGTTTGTACCAATTGCGGACAATGCATTATTCATTGTCCTACAGGTGCATTGGTCGAAAAGAATTATATTGAAGAAGTCTGGGATGCGATTACGGATAAATCGAAACATGTGGTTGTTCAGACTGCACCTGCCGTAAGGGTAGGCCTGGGTGAAGAGTTAGGACTTGACCCTGGAATAAGAATCACCGGAAAAATGGTTGCAGCTCTTAAACGATTGGGTTTCGATTCGGTTATGGATACCGATTTTACAGCCGACCTCACCATCATGGAAGAGGGAACTGAATTGCTGACACGACTGAAAAAGGTTTTGGTTGATCATGATCATGATATTAAGTTACCGATGGCGACTTCTTGTTCTCCGGGATGGATTAAATACATTGAACATATGTATCCCGATTATCTGGGACATTTATCAAGCTGTAAATCACCGCAACAAATGTTTGGTGCATTAGCCAAAACCTATTATGCACAGTCACGCAGTATACCTCCTGAGAATATAGTTTCCGTTTCAATTATGCCTTGTACAGCCAAGAAATTTGAAGCTAACCGCCCCGAGATGCATGACAGTGGTTATCGCGATGTTGATTATGTATTGACAACGCGTGAACTTGCCATAATGATTAAGCAAGCCGGAATTGATTTTATGAAACTGGACGATGCCCGCTACGATCGGTTGATGGGAGAATCGACCGGGGCAGGCGTTATTTTTGGGGCAACAGGTGGGGTCATGGAAGCGGCACTACGAACTGCTTACGAATTAGTCACCGGACGTGAAGTGCCTTTTAAAGACTTGAATATTTTGCCGGTTCGTGGCATGGAAGGCATAAGGGAAGCATCTGTTCTGATTGAGAATCCGCTGGAAGAGTGGTCATTTTTGGATGGAATTGAATTGAAATGTGCAGTTGCTCATGGGCTTGTCAATGCAAAGATTTTGATGGCTTCAATTGTTTCGGGTCAGGCAACGTATCATTTTGTCGAGTTTATGGCTTGTCCGGGTGGCTGTTTAGGTGGTGGAGGACAACCAATTCCAA
>JAQTOL010000305.1 GCA_028748945.1 Paludibacter sp. | reverse complement strand
GAATTTCAATTGGAAGCCGTTCCTCCGGAAGTAAAGTTGAACGCTAATCTTCAATCAGCTATCGTTGAATTTCCCGAAATGTGTTAAGCTATCCTATACAAAATATTAAAAGCAATACTTAAAAAAATCATGAAAAAGTCATTCCTGTTTCTTCTGTCCATGCTCTTGTTGGGCAGTTGTTCCGATAAAATCCTCCGGGTAGCTTGTGTCGGTGATAGTATTACCGAAGGTGCCGGGTTGGCCGTACAAAGTAAAACCGGTTATCCGGTCATGCTCGATAGCATTCTTGGTCCGAAATATGCTGTTTTAAACAGCGGCAGAAGTGCTACAACCCTGCAAAAGAGAGGCGATTTCCCGTATTGGATCTGCAAGGAGTTTTCAAATACTTTCGTGTACAAACCGAATATTATTATCATTAAATTAGGAACAAACGATACCAAACCCCAAAACTGGCATGCCGATAAATACGAAGCGGATTATCAGGCAATGATTGATACTTTCCAAACAATTTCGACTCATCCGAAGATTTATTTGTGTCTGCCGGTTCCCGTTTTTAAAACCAAATGGGGAATCAATGATTCTACCGTGGTGCATGGAGTTATTCCGATAATAGAAAAATTAGCAGAAAAGAATAAGTTGCCGATGATTGATTTATATCAGGGTATGAGCGGGCAGGGAGCTGATTTTCCCGATAGCATTCATCCCAATGAAAAGGCAGCGAAAGTGATGGCCGGTATTATTGCAGTAGAAATAATAAAGAAATAATTTATGAAATTCAAATTCTATATCTTTTTGTTTCTTACGCTAAGTATCCCTGTTTCTGCGCAGCTGTCGATACCGAAGGTTTTCAGCAGTCACATGGTTTTACAACGTGATATAGAAATTCCCGTTTGGGGAAATGCACCGGCAGGGACAGAAATCACGGCACAGTTTGCTAACACAGTAACAAAAGGTGTCGCCGGTGAAAACGGGAAATGGATCTTGCATTTGCCGATGTTTAAAGCAGGCGGACCCTATAAACTGGTGGTTTTTCAAACGGAGAAACCGGAACAAAGAATAGAATTTGATGATGTGTTGGTAGGCGATGTTTGGTTAGCATCCGGACAATCGAATATGGAATTTCAGCTTCAGCAGTCTAAAGATGCAAAAACAGAAATCAAAGAAGCAGATTATCCCAATATCCGTTTTTTCTTTGTTGAACACAATAAAAGTGTGAAACCGGAAGCGGATATTTCAGGAGGTTCGTGGCAGGTGTGCGATTCAGTGAGTGTTAAAACTACTTCCGCAGTTGCCTATTATTTTGCACGTAAAATTTACAGGGACATCCATGTGCCGGTTGGCATATTGCAATCCACCTGGGGTGGCTCACCCGTTGAAGCCTGGACGAGCAAAGAAATGTTGTTATCATCGCCCATCTCAAAAAATATAGTCATTGCCAACGATACTGTAAATCCAAATGACTTTGTAAAAGACAGTCTCAATTTAATACGGTTTTGGGATATTGTGTATCATCCGAAAAATAAGACAGATAAAATTATTTCCCAACCTTCGTACGATGATTCAAAATGGAAGGAAGTAATCATGCCTACGGTTCTGAAAACATCAGGAATTCCGTATTATGAAGGCATGGTTTGGTTACGCAAGTCAATTGAGATTCCTGATAACTTTTCAGCAAAGGATGTAAAATTGAATCTGGGGCATCCGGAGATGAATTATTCGGTTTATCTGAATGGAAATGAGATTTGCAAAACGGTTTGGAATGCAAATCCGAGTCATATTTATGCAATTCCTGCCAGATTTATTCATAAAGGGAAGAACTTATTATCTGTTCGTATGGCTTATCTGTGGGGTGGTGGAGGCTTCAATCCTCCCGCAGAAGAAATGTATATTTCGGATGGAAATACGAAAATCAGTCTGTCCGGGAAATGGAAATACAGGAAAGATGTAGAACCATCAATTCCCAAAATACGAAATTACCAGTACTATCCGACTTTTCTTTACAATGCCATGATTCACCCGATATTGCCGTATGGATTGAAAGGCATTTTATGGTATCAGGGTGAAGCAAACGATACGCTGGCGTACAATTACCGGACCTTATTTCCATTGATGATAACCGACTGGAGAATTCGTTGGAAACAGGGTTATCTGCCGTTCTTATATGTTCAACTACCCAATTATAAAAAGCGACAAGCCGAACCCATGGAAAGCGAATGGGCCGAATTGCGTGAAGCGCAGGCTATGGCATTAGTGCAACCAAACACAGGAATGGTTTGCACGATTGATTTGCGTGAAGCAGAAAGTATTCACCCGACGAACAAACAGGATGTAGGATATAGATTGGCTTTACAGGCTGAAAAAATGGTTTATGGAAAACAAGCTACGGTTTCCGGACCGATGTTCAGCAGTTTCAAAATAGAAGGAAACGCTATCAGAATTAGTTTCTCGGATATTGGCTCCGGACTCAAAACCACCGACCAATTACCGCCCCGTGAATTTACCATCGCCGGAGCGGATCATCAATTCTATCATGCAAATGCACAAATCCAAAAGAATGAAATAATTGTAAGTTCCGATCAGGTAGCCAAACCGGTTGCCGTGCGATATGCCTGGAGTGATAATCCGGATTGTAACCTGATAAATGTTGAAGGTTTTCCGGCTGTACCTTTCCGTACGGATAGCTGGAAAGGAATTACAGAAAAGTAAAAAGATGAATAGTAAAAAGTATATATTATTGGCATTTTCCCTGCTTGCTTTTAGAATGATTCAAGCAACAGACTGGAAATATTATTTTGACTCACCGGCAACAATCTGGGAAGAAACTTTGCCCCTGGGTAATGGTCGCATCGGCATGATGCCCCGGGGCGGTGTGGAGCATGAACAAATTGACTTGAATGAAATTAGTTTATGGTCGGGGCAAAAACAAGACAGCGATAATCCGGAGGCAAACAAATATCTGGTTGATATTCGCCGCTTATTATTCGAAGGAAAAAATGCCGAAGCACAAACCCTGATGTATAAAACATTTACCTGCAAAGGCAAGGGTTCTGCAGGAGCAGCCTATGGAAATTATCAGGTATTTGCTAATCTGTTTCTTGATTTCCAATATCCGGATTCTACAGCTAAAGTGACGAATTACCGGAGGGAGTTGAATCTCAGTCAGGCTTTGTCTACGACCTCTTTTCAAAAAGGAACTATCCGCTACCGTCGTGAATATTTTACGTCATTTACCAACGATGTTGCTGTGATTAAACTTTCAGCGGATAAAAAGAAAGCGATACGTTTTACACTCAGATTGCAACGTGACGAAAAATATAAGCTGGAGTTGGACGGTAATATGCTTGTCATTCACGGGCAACTTTCAGGTGATGGTCTTTCGGATAATGGAATGAAATATTACGGGGTTGTAAAAGTTCAGGTGAAAGGAGGAAGCATTGTATATAAAAATAATCGGATTGTTGTAGAAAAAGCCGATGAAGTAGAGGTTTTAGTAAGCATGGCAACAAACTATTTTCAACCCGATACTGAAAAGTTGGCTCTGAACTTACTTGCGAAAGCCGAAAATGTCAGCTATGCAGAACTTAAAAAGAATCATATCCATGCCTTTGGAAAACTCTTCAATCGGGTCGAGGTATCGTTACCGAAGAATACCAATTCCGGTTTGCCCATCAATAAACGGTTGGAAGCATTTGTGTCCGATGCCACCGATGCCGATCTGGCTGCCCTGTATCTTCAGAACGGTCGTTATTTGCTGATTTCTTCCACACGAATGGGTTCATTGCCTCCCAATCTTCAGGGACTCTGGGCGAATCAGATTCATACACCCTGGAACGGAGATTATCATTTGAATATTAATTTGCAAATGAACCTTTGGCCGGCCGAAGTCGGTAATTTATCCGAATTGCAACTGCCCCTGGTTGATTACGTGAAAAGTCTGGTGAAACCGGGAGAAAATACGGCAAAAGTCTATTATAACAGTCGTGGTTGGGTGGTTCATATGATCTCGAATGTGTGGGGCTTTACGTCGCCTTCCGAAGATCCATCGTGGGGAGCAACCAATACTTCGGGTGCATGGCTTTGTCAACACCTGTGGGAACATTACGAGTTTTCCATGGATAAAGATTATCTGGCCTCGGTTTATCCTGTCCTGAAAGGTGCCGCTGAATTTTTCTCCGATATGTTGGTCGAAGACCCGCGTAATGGATATCTGGTTACGGCACCAACCACTTCGCCGGAAAATGCATATTGGTACGAAGGTAAAAAATTAAATATTTGTGCAGGCTCCACCATGGATAATCAAATAGTCCGTGAATTATTTACCAATACCATTGCTGCTGCTGAATTATTGGGGAAAGACAAAGAATTGATCCGGGAACTTAAGGCAAAGCGTGATAAACTTGCTCCTGACAGTATTGGAAAACAGGGGCAAATTATGGAATGGATGGAAGATTATGACGAGGTTGAAGTTCATCACCGGCATGTATCCCAGCTTTACGGTTTGTATCCGGGCAATGAAATAAGTTTTGAAAAGACTCCCGGACTAATGAAAGCCG
>JAQTOL010000304.1 GCA_028748945.1 Paludibacter sp. | reverse complement strand
CACTTAATCTTCCAATAAGATGGGAAGACCCGTTTTGGATAATTCTGATGGGCATAGAGCATGAACGTATTCATCTTGAAACTTCCTCGGTTCTTATACGGCAACTACCTTTGAATGAGGTTATTTCCGGATTGTTTGGGAAAATATGTCTTGAAAGAGGAATCGCACCAATCAATGAATTCCTGCCTGTTTCGGGGAACGAAATGAAATTAGGAAAACCTTTAGACCATCCACTTTACAGCTGGGACAATGAATATGGAAATTATACAGAAAAAGTAGAAGATTTCAAAACAACAAGATATTTGGTCTCGAACGGTGAATTCTTGGGTTTTATCAAGGACAACGGTTATCAAAATAAAGAATATTGGACGGAAGAAGGTTGGAGCTGGCGGAACTTTAAAAAAGCTGAAATGCCTCTTTTCTGGAGAAATGAAGCAGATAATTTTAGTTTACGATTAGTTGCTGAAGAAATTCCAATGCCCTGGAACTGGCCGGTTGAAGTAAATTACCTGGAAGCAAAAGCCTATTGCAACTGGAAAACTGCCCGTGAAGGCAAAACTTTCCGCTTACCGACAGAAGCAGAATGGATGCGGTTAACCGAAGTTTGTGATATTCCCGACGAATTAGAATGGGAAAAAGCTCCGGGAAATATCAACCTGGAACATTTTGCATCACCCTGTCCGGTGGATAAATTCCAAACAGGTGATTTTTTTGACGTCATCGGAAACGTATGGCAATGGACGGAAACACCAATAACCGGTTATGCCGGATTCAAAGTGCATCCCATGTACGACGATTTCAGCACACCAACCTTCGATGGGCAACATAATTTAATTAAAGGCGGGTCATGGATTTCGACCGGAAACGAAGCTACCCGTCATGCTCGCTATGCATTTCGCCGGCATTTTTACCAACATGCTGGTTTTCGAATGGTGGAATCGGAAACAGCTCTCGCAATTCACAACGACGAATACGAAACCGACAGGGAAGTTGCCATATCCTGTGAAGCAAATTGGGGAGATGCCTTCGATTTTAATGCTAATTTTTCAGTCCTTTTATCACAGTTTATCCTGCAGAACATTCAGGATGAAACAATTAAAAATGTTTTGGATTTAAATGCAGATACCGGACGACTTGCATTTGAACTGGCACTTTTTTTTAAAAATATAACTGCACTCGATTTCTCAGCCCGCTTTATCCGAATGCCCATACAATTGCAGGAAAAAGGATTTATACGATATATAGTCAAAGATGAAGGTGAATTGGTTTTTTACCGTGAAATATTATTATCTGATTTCGAGTTAGGCGCAGACAAGGAGAAAATTTTGTTTATGCAGGCGGATGCTAATAATTTAAAACCGTTGTATACAGGTTATGATTTAATTATTGTTCCAAATCTGCTGGAAGAATTAATTTGTCCAATTTTATTCCTTCAAAAAATCCATGAACGATTAAATGAAAACGGCTGGCTGATAATCACTTCCACTTACGAATGGGAATTAACCGATGTAAAACCAGAACATAGGCCGGGAGGATTTAAAAGAGATGGAGAACCTGTAACTTCACTGGAAGGGATAAAATCAATTCTGAATGAAAAATTCAATCTTGTAAACGAACCCGAAAACATCACCCTTACTATTCGTAAATCGTCCAGGATAACTGAACAGAGACTATCAGAAGTTAGTGTCTGGAGAAAGAAATGATGCCCGGTTACAGATCACAATTAATTAACCGGCTAATTGTTGAAAATAAATCTATACTTTTGTATAACAAAAACACAATCTTATGAATCCATTCAAAAATTTACGCATTGCCATTTGTAACGACCATGCCGGTTACGAATTAAAAACAAAAATTCTGGAATACATCGAAGGAGAAGGTGTAAAAAAAATAAAAGATTTCGGAGCATTTTCTTCGGAGAGCAGTGATTATCCTGATTTTGCACATCCTATGGCAACAGCTGTTGAGGAAGGCAAATTTGACTTTGGCATTTCAATTTGCGGAAGCGGAAACGGAATCAGTATGACCGTTAACAAACATCAGGGAATCCGTGCAGCACTTTGCTGGAATGCCGAAATTGCAGCATTGGCACGCCGACATAATAATGCCAACGTACTGTCATTGCCCGCACGATTTATTACTGAAGCGGAAGCTTTAAACATCGTCGACACGTTTTTCATGAGTGAGTTTGAAGGTGGAAGGCACAAAACCCGCATTGACAAAATACCTTGCTAAACAGACTCTATGAATTAATATCAACTTTTCCATGGGTAAAACCTTGGAAAAGTTTTATTTTAAAATAATATGCAACGAACAGAAATATCGACTTACGGTGAATTCGGACTAATCAAACACCTGACCGAAAAATTTAAAATTGAAAATAATTCAACGTTAAAAGGTGTAGGTGATGATGCGGCTGTGCTCAGCTATGAGAACAGAAAAGTGTTGGTAACCACCGATCTTCTACTGGAAGGTATTCATTTCGATTTGGTATATGTCCCATTGATGCATTTGGGTTATAAGGCAGCGATCGTAAACTTTTCAGATATTTACGCCATGAATGGCGAACCAAAACAAATCACTGTTTCCATTGGTGTTTCCAAACGCTTCTCGGTGGAAGATCTGGATCAGTTTTATGCCGGCATTGAAATGGCTTGCAAGAAATACGGAGTAGATTTAATCGGCGGAGACACTTCGGCCTCATTGACGGGTTTAGCCATTAGTATAACATGTATCGGCGAAGGTGAGGAAGGTAAAATTGTGTATCGAAACGGGGCCAGAGAAAATGATTTAATTTGTGTAACCGGTGATTTAGGCTCTGCCTACATGGGATTACAGTTATTGGAACGTGAAAAAATGGTGTTTTCGGGCAACGAAGAGGCTCAACCCGATTTTGAAGAAAAGGATTACATCCTGCAGCGTCAACTGAAACCTGAAGCACGAAAAGATATTGTAGAATTACTGCGTGAGAAAGGAGTTCTTCCAACCTCCATGATGGACATTTCAGACGGATTATCGTCGGAACTGATGCACATTTGTTCGCAAAGTAATGTGGGCTGCCGCGTATACGAGGATAAGATTCCAATAAATTATCAGGCGGTGGTTATGGCTGAAGAGCTTAATATGAATATCGTAACCGCCGCACTCAATGGAGGTGAAGATTACGAGCTACTTTTCACAGCTTCTATGGTAGATTACGAAAAAATTCTAACCATGGAAGGTGTTGCCATAGTCGGACATATCACCAAACCGGCTCATGGACTACAATTAGTTGGTCGTGAAGGTGAAGAAATTGAACTCAGGGCTCAGGGATGGAATTCCCTTAATGAATAGTTTTTGAGACTTTTGAAAGTCACAGTAATCAAGCGGTGTCTGTCAGTTAACCAGATTGTCTGACATCGGATCATACGAAGCATTTGAAACAATTTTGTTACGTGTTCCGGTATGAAAACGACTGACCTTTTTATTGATAATAAGTGTAGAAGGAATATTATCTAATTCTTTTTTATCGGAAACTGAAAGAACATTCCATGTTTGGTAACTAATCAGCATGAAGCTGTATTTTGATAACAAAATGGATTTAAATTTTGATGTCTTATTTATTTTCACCAAACCGGGAAACTGTTCTTTCAACTGATTGATTGAAATACGGATTTGTTCATTTCTTTCATATAATTTTGACGTATCCAGAATATGGATAACTACTTCGGGATTATTGTTTAATAAACGACGTGCATAGCGAAGTAAAAAAGTATCCGATTCATTCTGAATTAATACCAGAGTCGATGTAATCGATTTAAAACCACGATTAACAAAAACACCTACGCTACAATTGCTGTGTTCAATAAAATAATGCGTTTTATCCTTGAGTAAACTTCCCGGATAGAAAAAAGCTTGTTTTTGCGAAATTTTGTTGATTAAGTTATTGACAAAAGTGAACCAGCTAAACAGGGTACTTTCTTTAAAAAACGGGATTCCGGATAACGAAGCACCAGCACCCACAAGTAAAAAGTCAAAATTATTATAATTGGCTGATTTCACTATTTCCAATTCAATATTATCGGTTACTTTATATTCGGTATCGATTGGGATATTCTGAACTAAAGCTTCGCTTTCAATTACTTTAAAACTTTCCACAGCATAATGTTCTCCATAAATCGGATTTGTATCTGTACCGGGCGTAATGTGCAAAACAGTAACAGCCAAACTATTTTTCGCTCCGTCAAGAACAGTCTTTGCCACTTTCAACAAATTTTTTCCATTTTCAGGATTACCCAAAGCAATCAAGGCTTTGAAAATACCTTCTTTTTGCTGAATCAGGTATTCCTTTTCATTATCTTTTTCGGGGAAAAAATGATTAATAATCGATAACGCAGGCGTAGTCATAAATGTCGTTACAAGCGCCATAATAACCAACATAACGAAAATTGCAGGTGGAAGAATACCCATTTCGTAGCCGATATTCAAAACAATAAGTTCCATCAATCCACGGGTATTCATCAATACTCCTATCGAAAGGCTATCTTTCCACGATTCACCTAAAATTCGCGCAGTGAA
>JAQTOL010000303.1 GCA_028748945.1 Paludibacter sp. | reverse complement strand
GATACCCTCGTTTGGCCATGAAGTTCCCCAAACCGGAATGCTAATATCACGTTGCAATACCATGTGGTCATTGAAAAGTGTAGATGGTTTTACTTCGGCAAAAAGAAAAGAAGGGAAAAGCAGGACGAGAAAAAGGAGTAAGAACCTCACCCCCAACCCCTCTCCTTGAGGGGAGAGGAGCAGTGCGTGTAATTTGGTAAAAGTACGAGTGACTATAATCATTGTTTTAATTTTTTGTTTGGGAATAAATGTTTCCTCTCTCATCAAGGAGAGGG
This sequence comes from Paludibacter sp., assembly GCA_028748945.1. Classification (GTDB taxonomy): domain Bacteria; phylum Bacteroidota; class Bacteroidia; order Bacteroidales; family Paludibacteraceae; genus Paludibacter. Next base: position 4,292 of record JAQTOL010000303.1, on the reverse strand, counting down.
GTGAGGTGTTACTCCATATAAAATAACTCAGGTAATGGAATGGAAACAGGTGAATTATCCGGATTTGTTTCCATAATATCGGCCATATACGCCCACCACTTTTGTACAATTTCGGTTGAACCGAGATCCTGTGATCCACCCTCACCATTGTTTTTTTGAACGGCAAAAAGTATATTGGTTTCTTTATCCCAGAAAATGGAATAATCAAACACTCCGTTGTCTTTTAATAATTTAGATAATTCAGGCCAGATTTCATTGTGGCGTTTCTCATATTCAGCTTCGAAACCCGGTTTCAGAAACATTTTAAATGCAGTTCGAGTCATTGGAGTATTAGTTAATTGGTTGATTTGTAAATTAGTTAATTAGGTTGTAATTGCTAAAGAAATGGTAAATTGTAAATGAATAAATGGTCAATTATTTTATCCCAAATATCGGTTTATCCGTTTTTTGTTCTTCCTGATAAAATTGAACGGCACTGTCATTCATTTTCGGATGCGTATTTTGCAACAAACGAATCATTTCGCCTCCGGCCAATAAAACCGGACCGTAACCGTGTGCAGCATATTTATTTACCGGACGATAATAATAAAAGGCAGGATCAAATCCCATTCCTGTTCCCACACAGGTTCCTTCCACTTCACCCGCCGCATTTACTTTGGTAGAAACGGCATTCCAACCCAACATGGCAACCGGTCCATAAGCCAGCGGATCGATCCATCCTTTGTTGATGGCGTGTGCGATACAATATGTATAAATGGCAGTGGCAGAAGTTTCCAGATAGGAATCATTACGATCAAGCAACTGATGCCAAAAACCTTCACCCGACTGGCAAGCGGCTAAGCCACGAATATGAGCTTGTAAAAGTTCCAGTACTTCTTCCCGTCCCGGATAATTTTCAGGCAAAGCATCGAGAACTTCGGTCATTGTCAGAATAGCCCAACCATTGGCACGTCCCCAAAAAAAGGCCGGATGTTCACTCATCCCTTCGACCCAACCATGACGAAACAGGTTATTCTCCGGAACCCACATCCGTTTTTTGAAAAGTTGAATCTGCTTAATAGCTTCATCATAATACTTCGTGTCACCGGTTAGTTTGCCCATATTGGCAATGGCAGGTAAGGACATAAACATATCGTCGAGCCAAACGGTATTGTGCTGCGGACGGTTACGGGCAAAAGTTCCGTCAGCCAGGCGGTATTCTTTGTTCATGATATAATCGATATACCGGTCAATCAGCGGACGTCCTTCGAATTTTACACCGGCTATTTGGGCTTTAATCATGGCTGAACAGATTGCACCGGCATCGTCCAGGGCTTCAGGATGAACAACCTGACGCATTTGCGGTTCCACAATTCCTTCCTTTTGAAGTTTTTCAAAATAAGGTGCCACATCAGCCAGAAACTTAAACCGGTCGGCATCATATTTCTGATATCGCTCGTCACCTGTATTCTGACCCACCAACAACATTGCTGAATAGGTCACACCCCATTCGTAGCTTGTCAGGCGAAAAGTGCCTTTTTCCAACACCGAGTTTTTATCTATCTTAGAATAATCGGAAATTTCCAACTTTGTAACTTTATCAATGACTTTGGGCGGAGTGGTATTTTCCAGCAGAACCAACCCACGATCGAGTATAGCTTTCACTTCCTCCGGTTTAGTAACACCGTATGGCGTATTATATTCCGGCTTCATCAGGTGAAGTGGTGTATTGGAGTCGTTGATTTTATCTTTAGAACTAACTTTGACCTGAGCTTCACTGTAAAAAGGGAAAACAAAAATTAAGCTGAGAAAGAATATTGATTTTTTCATTGGAATAATAAATAGTATTTTACAAAAATAGGTTATTATGCTTTGATTTTTACTTAGCCGTATGAGCAAAAGACTGCTTATTTTGTCATTTATAAATAACCGGCTTGTCGCTATTTTTCAATACAAATATTTTAGGAGCATCGGGTTGATTTATTTTTACATTTCTGAAAACCGAGCCTTGTACATCATCCAGTTGCACTGATGGTCTGAAATCGGGACTCATAAAACCAATTTCTACATTGTTCAATTCAATATTTGCTGCATGGCGGATATAAAACGAAGAGGATGGAATAATACCGAACATGGCAGGTTCCGGATATTTCTTTTCATTTTCAGGAAAAATCAACGAAGCTTGTTCTTTTGTTCCACCTCCTTTGTACAAAATACGGATATTGCTCAATTTCACATCTTCTATTTTATTGCCGGGCAAACCGCTGATAATACATCCGAAACGCGAATCGGCATTATAGACATTCACATTGTCAATCGTTATGCGTCTCATTTTCCCTATTGCGGTATTTTCCGGACTCCGCATTCGGGCACCAAGTCGTAAAAAAATGGGCGAATTTACAATGTCACGCATCGTAATATTCGAAATTACCACATCTTCAAGAATACCACCATCAACCGTTTCAAGAGCAAGTCCACGACAATGATCAAAAACACAGTTGGAAATGGCAATATTCCGAAATCCCCCACTCGATTCGGTACCAAATTTGATTCTACCTGTTGGGAATTCTTTATCGGGACCGGCTTCACCTGCGTATTGATACGTGCCATTCATAACCGAGCCAATGTCGAAACCACTTACAAAACAATTGGTTATTGTCACATTTTCGGTATCGCGGAAAAATCCCAATCCATAACTGGCTTTCAAAACAATCGCATCGTCCCAGGGGGAGTTGACTGTACAATTGGAAACCCGCACATTCCGGCAACAATCAATATCCAGGCCATCACGGTTGGTATCTATGATCAGATTATCAACCGTCAGATTATCAATTCCGGTAGCCAACAATGCAAAGTGACCACACATAAGCATTTTAAAATCACGTAAAACAACATTCCGGCAAAGTTTCAGACTGATGGCTTTATTCCCGATTCCGGCTTCCAGGGTTCGTTTATCACCCCGGTTAAGGCCTGCACCATTTATCATTCCTTGTCCGCAAATAGTCACGTTTTCCAGATTTTCACCCCAAATTAAACTGTTTTGCCAATGACTGTGACCAAAATCCTGAAACTGGCTAGATCCGTTGGGTTCAGGTGCATCATAACCGGCTCCGGTCTGAGTATTTGCTGCTAACAAAACCGCACCGGCTTCCAACTGCAAAGTGATATTACTTTTCAAATGAACAGAATAACTGGCATAGGTTCCTGCCGGAAATAAAACAGTACCACCACCTGCGCGTGATGCAGAATCAATCGCTGCATTTATCGCTCCTGAATCAATGGTTTTTCCATCGCCTTTTGCTCCGAAATCTTTAATATTGAAAAATGATCCTGCCTGAACCTGATAAAGAATGAATAGTAGAGGAATGATTATGACTTTTTTCATGGTATTAGAATTTAAATCAGATATAGAATGATAAACAAATTTATCCGGCAAATTTATTTCATCGCTTTGCCAAGATCGCAATCTTTTAATGCTTTAATTCCTTCGGCGGCTGTTTTTGCATTTAATTTTGCTCCCAATAAGGAGGAATGTGTATGATCGCCATGGTACATCAATTGAATGGAGTCCTTACCCATTTTGTCCAGTTTTTCGGCAACAAGTTTATTTAAATCCAGATACGGAACTTTTTCCATAGCTGCAGCTTCCTTTGTCCAGACTCCGTAAGAATTCGTGTTTCGGATAACAGCCACACTGTCTTTTGTCGTAAACATGTTACGCGGAGTATGTGATAACAAGATAATGGTAGCTTTTTTAGCTTTCGCATCCTGAGCATATTTACGCATATACCAACCGTAACTGTGAACGGTTTCCGGTTTACCGGTAAGTTCCATGACCACCGTCGTATCATTATCGCCATTTCCTTTTATTGAAGCACGCGCCCGTCCCATATTGAAAGAACCACTATCGTTGTGTCCGAATTGCGCAATTATATAATCACCGGGTTCAACTGCTGAAAGCACCTTGGCCCAAAGACCTTCGGTAATATACGTACGGCTACTACGTCCACCCAAGGCATGGTTTTCAACCGAAACTTTGGTAGTATCCACATTTTCCCAGAAAAAATGTCCCCAACCCCATTGACCGTTGCTTCCATCATCTTTTCCGTTTTTCATTGTCGAATCACCAATTAAAAAAACAACCGGACGACCTTTTTTCCGACTGCTACCGGGAGCTCTTCCCCTTAATGCTTTTGCAGGATCAGCACCTGATTTTATACCTAACAGGTCTTCTCCCGTAATTTTAGTCAGACCCGGCTTTCCCGTTTGTTGTTTAACCGCATCTTGTGCTGAAACTGACAGAACAAACATCA
>JAQTOL010000302.1 GCA_028748945.1 Paludibacter sp. | reverse complement strand
ATGTATAAATCCAATATCAATTAAAGATCCGAATCTTACAGTCGGGTTGTCAAGACTTGAAAACAGGAAATTTAAGCCCGGAACTATATCTATGTTTAAAGGAAGTCGCTTTAAGGTGTGTTTTTGAACATAAGTCTTCTCATCTGTATACGAATTATATTCGTCAATTAATTTCTGAAGGTTTGTTTTCGCAGGGGTTCTTATTTCTTCAATAGAAGGATAGAGCGGTAGGGCATCAGACATGTATTTTTTCAACGTATCCATATGATTTGTAGTGTGGTTTGAATACGAATGAATCAACAATCCCTGATAGTTTATATCTTTCATTTTCTTAAATGGTAATTCTATCAGTTTTGTCCCTGATCCCTTCTGAATATAGAAATGTTGCTCTGCAACAGAATCAGTCACTACATACAAGTTCATTTTTCCCGTTCTCAGTAATTCGGGTTGAGTGGAAGATACTATGGTTTTCCTGTCATTTTGGGGTTGGAAAGTTGATGAGTTTAAATTATATTTACTCACAATTTCAATCAGATTCTTTTTATCTGGTCTTTGAATTTTATCAATTTCGGAAGACAAGAATGGTTTATCATTCATCAGCATTTTGAGAGTATCCAAATGGTTGGTTGTTTCAATTATTTTCAGGCGTTTTGTGTACCCATTGTCAACATATCTCTCGGTCCGGTTATAGGGAAGGTAATGTGCCGTTGTTTCATCCTTCTTTTGAATAAAAAACAAGGCAACTTTATTAACCGAATGGTATAAATTGATACTTCCCTCGCAAAGAACTTCAAAAAACACTTCACCGGAAATTGATGGATTACTTGTCCGTACAAACTTTCTCTTGTCATTGCCGATTATAAAGGCCCTTAGGCTCACAGGAGTATAGATAAGCACTTGCGAATTTTCCTGCTTTTTAAACTGACACTCCTTATATAGTTTTGAATCGGAACTTGTATCAATTAATCCAGCAATTGTATCATTGTTATTGGTAATGATTTTTCCCGGATGAAAACTGTTTTGAGAATATAACCCAGAGAGACCGGCGATCAAAAATAACAAAGTTGTTGTTTGACGAAGTATCTTCATAGCTGAATAACTGAAATTGATATTTATTAGTGGTAATACTCCTTTTTTGAAATAATAATTATGTTGGAATTTATTAAAGAATTTTTCCCAATTAATTTCTCAGCAATTTCTTTTTTTACGTTTTTCTAATTTAGATATTCATACTTGCCGGATTCATCAAAATAATTTGATTTCAAAAATAATTAATATTTCTGACTTGCAATCGATTTAAAAACTAATTTATAAAAGAATACACATTTTGATTCTCAAGTTAAATCAGCCAGCCAAAAAATTTTCCCATCATATCCCCTTTTAAAGTTTGCTATCCAGATGATCAAACAGTCTGTTTATATCTATTTGCAGCTCATTATCGCGATATTTTGCCAGGTATTCATCAGCATGCTTATCTCCAATTTGTTTAGCTGTGTCGAAGTCTTCGATTGCACCTGCTTTATCTCCGATAATATATCTAATCTGCCCGCGAAGAGTCAAAGCATTTGGAATTGTTATATCCAGTTTTATTGTTTTGTCTAAGTCCAGTAACGCTTTTGCGTATTTTTTTTGAATGATATATACTGTTGCACGGTTGTAATATGCTTTAGGATATGTCGCATCAATTTCTATTATTTTTGTAAAGTCTTTTAAGGCTGCATTATAATCCTTAAGTTTCAGCTCACAAATACCCCGATTAAAATAAGCTTCTTCATATAGGTTGTTCGCTTTTATAGCAGAACTGTAATCTTTAATGGCTCCTTTATAGTCCAATTGTTTGTGTTTTGTAATCCCTGATTTATAACACTCGTGAACTGTCTGGCTAAACGTTGTCAATGAGTAGAAAATTGAAAATACAATAAAGATTTTTTTCATTTTTTTTTCTGTTTATTTTTATTAGTGTTGATGCGAACACACGCAAAGCTACATTAATTGAGGTTTCATCCTTCTGTCAGGGAATATCCACAATTAATTTTACTGATGATTTGTAATTTATAAATAGCGGGGATTTAGTTAATTGAATTGCGCCACAAAGTTAATTGTTTATTTTGATTACGAAACATATTTAGTGAATTAATTTTTAAAAATATGCTATTTTGATATTTTGCTTTAAAAACTAACCTGTCTCGATGTACCAATCACATTTTTAATCTCAATACTTCATGGTAGTTCGCAATTTGCAAGCGTGTACCAGTCGGGTTACTGATTGTTACCTTTCAGTTTACAGGCAAATTGCATTTTGTTTATAACCAGTACGGTTAATCGTGTTATTTTTGGTTGCTATGGGCAGTTTAAGAAGAGGTGTACAGTTAACGTTCAGTTCTTCCATTTTAGAATATTTGAAATATTCATCTATCCATCATGTATTCTAATTTATACTTTTGCAAATCCGAAAATCCGGTTATTGGTAATCAGACCCAACACCGGTTCCGACGGTTTTCCGTTCTGTGTGACAAATACATCCTGACATTCATCGGTAGCATCGATAACTCTTTTAGCATCGAGCAGGTTGGCATTGATGGAGATAAATCCAATACCCCGTGTAAGTGTATTTTTAATTTTCTCATCGGTGCTGCCCAACAGATCGCCAAGTGTCAATATGTCTGTATCGGGAGTGACACCGTTAGATTTTTGTTCGGTGTACTTCTGATAGATAAACTGAAAAAATGTGCTGCGATGGATCATATATTTCACCACTTTGTTATTGTCGAACACAGCGAAGCGATTATAGGATTCAAACTGCGGATATTTCAAAATATCATTGATCAGTTTCGGACTTTCGGTATCGTAATCGAGGTAAAGGATATCCCTGATAGGTAACATCACGTCTTTTACGAGCAGTTTTGCAATTTTTTCCTCGGGAGTCAGTTTTTTAATGACGTCCTGATAGGATTTGGAGGCGGCTTCGAAATTTGCTTTCCCAAAGTAGTAAGCAAGTACCGTGCCAATCCATGTACCCCAGAGTGGGAGCAGGGTCTGACCGATAAAGGCCAGGTTGATGGAAACGGAACCATCCGTGTTTTTCACGGGATTGTACAGGATGTAAATTGCGATATAGATGGTTACACCGACCACCAATCCGGTAATAATTAATGCAATCAGGTTGCGTGAAGCCCAACTGCTCAATTTTTCGGTGCTGATTTCCGGTTGTTCATTTTTCATACTATTAACTGTTGATTATTAATTATTAACTGTCAACTACAAGACTCCTTTTACAACTGTAATAATTGCTTTTTCCAATACATCGATTGCAGCATTGGCAGCCTGTTGGGCAATAGCTTTACTTATTACCTGCAAGGCATTAAACTGCGCTTCGAGAACCAGTTTCTGATCCTCCATTCTGCTTTTAAAATCTTCGTCATCCAGTTCACCGGAAATACGGAGTTCAGCAATCAGAAGCAATGTCTCTTTATTTTGTATCAGAAATTGTTTCGCAATGGATTCTATTTTTTCGTGCTTATCCACTACCGTCCCTTTTATTGCTGCCAACATATCGGCAATTACTTTATTTATGTCTATGCTCATGGCTATATTCTTTATATTATTTGGGTGGATTATCGATTATTTTCTTTCCCGATTCAGCTACCTGCATGGCATAAAACAAATCACTGAAGGTTTTCTGGTTAAGTTTAATCAGCCCGTTACTCAGTTTATTTTTCTTTTTGTGTTCCTCTTTGTATTTCTGCCAGAGTTGAAGTGTAATTTCGCATATACGTGTAGAATTCTGATTTAATGGTCTGATTTTGTTTTTGATAAATAATGAGTTTAATTCCGCTTCAATCGAAACATATTGATCCATAAACAGAGCGTAAGACCGTGTACTATCTTCAACTGTGGTGGTTTCGAGCATAGATAAATAAAACTTATCCACTGTTTTGGCAGTTTCATCAATTTGTGTGGCTACTTGTGTATCATAAGCCGGAACAAAAGTTATCCTGCATCCATTTATTGCCAACAATACCAGACAAAAAAGGATGATGGGTAAGTAACGTGTAAGTTGTTTTTTCATAATATCTCACTGATTATTCGTTTAAAATTAATGACAGCTCCGTATATCACTTGTGCATTCGCATCTCCTGTTTGCTCTTTCAAATGCCATATTTTTTATACTTTGGGGAAAAGAAGTAGCTGTCTTCTCATGCATAGTGTTACCGTTATTATTGGCATAGCATTGTTGGCATAAAACCACTGCATTTTCAATGTCATTTCCTCCATCAGTTCGTTTGTAATGAACTTCTAAATTCGTTGTTTTTATACATCGTATCATACTGCGTGAGATATGGTTTTGCTTACTCATAAGCTTTTCAGCTACCGCTCCTTACTCTGTTGGGGGCATTTTCAGGTGATTCTCCTTTTTATATTGCATTATCCATTAGTTTATTCGTATAATCTATTAACAAGCATGTTTTACGATGCCTCATCACCGGAAGTGAAATGATAAGGGTTATATTTACATGAATTACATAAAGCTGCTTTAACTAACTTTGTTCCGGATTTTAAATTTAATTCCTTGTTCACCTG
>JAQTOL010000301.1 GCA_028748945.1 Paludibacter sp. | reverse complement strand
CTGCCAGTTCATTCATGAAACTATTGAATGCAAATGGACTACCAATGTTGGCCGGATTCGATTTTTGCAACCATACATTTCCGGCATCAACAAATAATGCCCCTTTCACGAACCGATAAATACCAAAACGATATTCCGCATTCATTTCCAGTTTAATATCTCCACCCAGTTGTAGAAATCCAGTATTCGCTGTCGTTTGTTCGTAGATTCCCGGTCCGAGTGAATTAATCTGAAATGCACGGATGCTATTTGGTCCACCGCTGAAAAATTGTTTACTATAAGGCAGTGTGGAAGAATTTCCATACGCACGGGCAATTCCCGTAAAAAAACGAAGGGCTATTTTACTCTCGTCTTTAAAATTATAATAAGCCCGTCCATCGAAACTAAAACTTGCATATTGCGAATAAATGGAACCGGCAATCTTTGACGGATTGACAGAGGAAGGTTTTTCTCCACCAATTAATTTGAGAAGTGAAAAAGCATTTCCTGCCGTTTCAAGCGTGGTATGGAAAAAGTATTGTATTTTTTTCCCGGGAACTAGCTGTTCGTTATAAGTATATGAATAACTTCCTCCGGCAATAAACTGTTCATCATAACTCTTTTGTAAATAGGGATTGGCTGACAGCAAATCACTAAATGCCTGTGATTTATTGGTCAGCGAAGTATAACTTACACTTACGGGATTTAATTCGTGCTCATTTTTTATGTCTTCCTTCCACTTAAAACCATATTTGAACTGAAAAGTACTCATATCAAAATAATCCATCCGTTTCAAATAATTGTAAGAAAGTAAAAAATGCGTTTTTGGAATATAGATACTGTTTGAGGGTTTAATTTTGAATGGAACCAGAAAACGCGGAAAAGTCAATTCAACCTGAGGATTCAACGAAAATGAATATAAATTTTTATTTATTCCACTTAATGGGGCTTCGAATGATCCGGCCAGGGTCAGGTTTAATAATTCGGCTCCGTAGAAAGCATTCCGGTTCAGGAAACTTAAATGCAGGCGTGGACCGGTATAGTTGTTTGATGTTGAAACAATATCCATCTCGGCACGGAAGGTATGATCTGTCATGGGTGTCATAAGTATGGTTGCATCCAGATAACCCGGAGCCGTTGTATCACTGTCGGAAAACTTTATCTGAACAAATTTAAAATTTCCCATGGACATCAACCGGTTCAACGTAATGTTATGATTTTTTCGGGAATAGATTTCATTTTTTCGTAAGTAAACCGATCGTAGAATTACTTTCGGGTGAATATTCATATCCGAATCATTTCCAATAAACACGGTATTTTGACACATGACTGTATCTTTTGTAAGGTCGGTACTATCGTTGTTTAGGGAATAATTCTGATTTATAAAAACATTATGAATATGGTAAACTGTCAGTGCATTTTTGGGAATATCTTCTTTCAATGTTAGTCTGAAGGAAATACTGTGATCGATAGAGGAAGTATCGGCTTTAAAAAGCAAATAATCCGGATTGAAATAGAAGTAGCCTCTGTTTTTCAATAAATTATCGATTCGTACCCGTTCATTTTTCAAGGTTTCGAGCTTATAATCTTCGCCGGGAATAATCAGTGAATTCTCTTTTTCGGAAATTATAAGCCGGCTAATGCCATCGTCTGAAATATTATAAATCAGATTTTTAAAAACATAAGGTTTCTGAATGTGGCTGGTATAAATCACACTAGCAGTATGCTTCTTCTCCACAATTTTATATTCGGTATAACTGTTGAAAATTCCAATATTAAACAATCCGGCATCGATAATGGCGGCTGTTGCCCCGGGTTTTACAGCATTCATCAATACCGGAGCATCGCCTGATTTTTGAATCCATTTTTTGAATTTACTTTTTGGATTTTCACCACCGGCCTGATAAATCAACAATTGGGGACGCATCCCGAAATAGCTTTTGTTAGGTACTGGGCGTATTACAGCAGAAATCATACCTTTAATGTAACTTTTATTTACTTTTTCGGTTGATTCCAGTTTTATTTCAGCACCTGTATAAAGTTTTTCGCCCTTCGGTAAATGTCTTGTTCCGGAACAGGAAGCCAGTAAAAGGCATATAAGAAGAACCCACAAAGAACCCCCTGCCCCTAAAGGGGAGCTGATCTTAGTACAGTTTGATCTATTAGATTTGAATTTCATATTAATTTTTAATGAAAACAGTAGTAATTAAATTCCCTCCACGATAGCTATCGGGATAAGGGCCAGGGATTTCTCAGGGGTTCTTCTTTTTCTCCGGTTTCAGAAAGAACTCTTTCCATTTATTAAAATCGCGTACATAAACCACACCCGCGCCGGTTTCAACCAGTTGACCATCAATGGCACCTTCGTATTGATTATGTCTGAAAGCTTTCAAACGGTAGCGACCGTCTTTTGTCAGTTTATATTCCACCGTTACATCGCCTGTTATATCACTGGCAGAATTTTGTTTGGCTGCCTGACCTTCCACATCTACACTTCCTCCGACCTGAACCGATAAACGCTCATTAAAAAGTTGTTTCTTTAAACCAATTCCTACCTGGGTTCTTCCCTGTGCGGTTCCGGTTTGATAATCGTCGTATGATTGAATATCAAAGTTCATTTCAACACCCGGAACAAACTTAGAACTCAACTTATTTAGTTCTGTTGATAAAAAAGTGCTTACTGTCGACCGGATAAGGGTTGAAGCACCTCCCGATTCGGTCATTAAAGGATTCTCCTGAACAAACCGGCTCAGAATCAACAGAGCAAATACCTGCTTATTTAAAGCCGATGGATCTTCATTCAGCAAATTAAGTTTTTGATTTACAGCACCACCTAAGATTCCTTTATCTTCGGGTAATAATTGTATTTCAAAACTTATTTCGGGCTTTAATATAGCACCCCGGAGTTTCAGTAACACTAAAAACGGATACAACTGTATATAACTTCCTTTTTCCTGATCAGTTAAAGATTGAATTTGATCGAACATTAAATCGTAAGGTGCAGCCCGTACAGCATAAGTGGCGTTAATAGAAATATTAGCATCCAACGGATCACCATTCCATGTGATCGTACTTCCGGGAATAATATCAAATTTCTTTTTAATAACCTCCTGAAGTGATATCACGTAACTGCCTTCATTCAGATTATAAGCACCCGTAAGACTCATTTTTCCGCTTTTATCCATGGTGAAACTCAAAGCTGCTTCACCTCTCACAACCAATGAATCGGAAGAAGCAGGATCCATTAATAATCGAAGCGTTGCTGCTTTATCCACTTCAATAATGGAGGAAAGATCGAAACCCTTAAATCCTGATTTTTGAATTCCCCCTTTATTACCCCGGTTCAGGATAGAATTTGATTTTAATGTGTCTTCAAATTCCACCACATCCTCCCCTTTATCGGTGGTAAGTTCATCTTCGGGAACTACAAAAGTGAAATTTGATCCTTTTTTCATTTTCAACCGGGCATTGATAACCGGCAAAGACATAGGACCTTTAATGTCAATTTTACTGTCGATAATCATTCTCCCATAGAATTCTTCATTATCTTTTGCCGTGGTATTGAATAATAAAAAATCTTTTGTTGAAGCATGTAATGCAAAATCAAAATCGCTGAATTGTTTCATATGAACCACACCATCAATGATAGCGGCATTCTTTTTGGCATCCAACATGGTGAAGGTTTTGAAGTAAATGCCATCTGATTTAAGCTGAATGGTTTCATGCTTTAATTCAATGCGGTTATTGATATAACTTGGATTCATAAACACATCATTAAATGTCAGCTCACCCGTAAGATCAGGTGCAGACGATTTTCCGCCAACTTTAAAGTTTCCGCTAACCATTCCCGAAGCTTCAGAAATTTGTCCCATAGAAAACGCTTCAACCGTTTTCATGGAAAGTGACTGAACATTTGCTTTTATATTGATTGAATTATCCCCACCCTTCGGAATATAATAACCATTTATAGAAAGATTGTTATCAGTTCCGGTTAGTTTTAAATCAATGTCAAATTTTTCTGTAGTCGGATTATCTGCTCTTAACACTAAATTTCCAATGGGAACATCATGTACAATCAGATTCTGAATACTTGCATTGGCAATGATTCCGTAAGAATTATTGACTCTTTTCAACAGTACATTCCCATCTAAATTACCTTTCACCAGACTGCTGTCCTTTTCAATGATACGGGAAAGATCGTCCAGTTTGAAATTCTGAATGCTAACATTCACATCGTCATTGAATTTGTTATTTACAGAGGCTATATTCAGTTGGCTTTCCGCATGCCGGAAGTAAAGATGGTGAATCAAAAATCCTTGTTTTCCAAATTCGATAGCATTATCGGTAGCAATATCCCAGCGGTTATTCATCAGATAAAAATCATTCGGATCGAGCACAAGTTTATAATTGCCTATGTCTTTCGTTATTTCCGAGCGAATCAACAACTTTTTGTTCAATCCATCCACAGAAGACAGGTTGGCTGATATTTTATTACCGGCCATATTTCCATCAAACAAGAAATTCGTTAAATTAATTTGTGAGTTGGAAATAGAAGAACTTGAAAGTTTATATTTTAATGCCGTCGAATCGGATTGTACATCCAATACCAGATTATTGATT
>JAQTOL010000300.1 GCA_028748945.1 Paludibacter sp. | reverse complement strand
CGACAAATGCCTCTTCTGTGAGTTTATTCATCAGAAATATCACCAGTGCAGTTTTATTTTCAAAGAATGTATAAAAAGTTTTCCGACTAACATTAGCCTTTTTGCAAATTTCGTCAATCGTTACCTTTTTAAAACCATGCTTCCAAAAAAGCTCTGTCGCTATTTGCTCAATTTGTTCTTTCTTCGTTAATTTCATAGGTTTCATATAAACAATTCAATCGCAAAGTTACATTTTTTATTTATAAAACAATATTTTGTTACCTAAAGTTTTTATTTATTTGAAAAATATTTTTTGCTTGCATAATTATCAGATTAAAAACAAGAAAAATAACTACATTTGTGAGTTGAAAAAATGAATACCTTGAAAACATTTTCAGTATGAAAAAAGAATATACATTGGATGAATTGCTCCACAAAGCCGCTTCCTATTGTTCAATTTCAGAACATTGCACCACCGAAGTAAAAGAAAAGCTCACAGCTTGGGGTGTATCGGATATGGATAAACAAAAAATTATTGATCGGCTTATTTCGGAAGATTTTATAAACGAAAAGCGATTTTGCAGCCATTTCGTAAAAGATAAATTCCGTTTCAACAAATGGGGAAAAATAAAAATTTCGTTTGCCATGAAACAAAAACAGTTGGCCAATGATCTTATAAATAACGCATTGACAACGATTGATGAAGGTGAGTATGAAGAGATGCTGGCTTCAATATTGAAAACCAAACTTGTGGGTTTAAAATATGAGTATGAATATGAAAAACAAGGGAAACTATTTCGCTTCGCTCAAAGTCGTGGATTCGAAAATAATGTGATAGAACGTGTCTTACGAACAATGTAACATGAGATACCGTAGAAATCAGAACCTATTACCGGGTTCTGATTTTTTACTTTTAAAGAATAAATCCTCCTCCCAAAACTTTCCCATCTTTATAGAAAACAGCAGTTTGTCCCGGAGCAATGGATTCGAGCGGTTCGGCAAGTTCTACTTTAGCTGTATTATTTTCAAGAAAAATGACCCGGCATAAGGTATTTTGTTTTCTATAACGAATACGGCAAAAAATATCGAATTCTGTGCTGAAAAGGGATTTATCAACAACATTTACATCACGGATAATAAATTGAGATTTATACATACCACTAAGGGGTGCCAGAATAACCTCATTTGTTTCAGGTCGAATTTCCTTCACAAAAACCTTACGATTCAAATGAATTAATCCACGCCTCTCCCCCACCGTATATAACGGAAAACCCTTGTGACGACCCAACACCTTTTCATTTTCATCCAAAAAACTCCCCGGGAATATCTGTTTTTCCGGTTCATCCAGTTGTTTTTTCAGAAACGGCCGGTAATCACCCGAACAAAAACAAGCTCCAAGGCTGTCTTTCTTCTCAGAGACATAATTGAAACCACGTTCTGCAGCTATTTTACGTATTTCTGTTTTATGGTATTCTCCCAATGGAAAAACAATACGTGACAATTGTTTACGGGTCAGACCCCACAAAAAGAAAGACTGATCTTTATCGGGATCCACTCCTTCTGAAACAAAATACCGGTCATTTTCATTTATAATGCGTGTATAATGTCCCATGGCTACCTTTTCAAATCCCAGTCGGTCAGCTTCCTCCAGAATCAGTTTCCATTTCAGTTCATTATTGCATTTAACACAAGGAAAAGGTGTACGCCCACTAAGATATTCATCGACAAAGTATTTTATAATTGTATCCTTAAACAGCTTTCTTGCATCGTAGATTATATGTTTAATTCCCAATTGCTTCGCTAATAAAACGGCATCTTCCAAATGCGTATTTTCGCCATCTTCCCAAAATCGAAACGTTATACCCACGACTTCGTAGCCCTGTTCCAATAAAAGAATGGCAGCAACCGAACTGTCGGTGCCGCCACTCATTCCGAGTAATATTTTAGTTGATGGGTTGATTGGTTATTGGTTATTGGTTTAACCTTATATTATAAGTAGTTAACCAATTATTTGATTAACTAGTCAACTAAACTCAAAAAGGTAAATCACTTCCTTCACTTGCTCCGGGAGCAGCATCAAAAGAAGCAACAGGAGCACTTGAAGCCGGACTTACACTAACCGGACTTTTATCAACTTTCCATGCACGTACGGTGGTGTACCAACGGCCGTTGTACTCACGGCTTTCCACATCGAAACTTACATTTACCTGATCATCGATTCCCATAGGGAATTGATCAATTTTATCGTTGAAGAGATTAAAACATACCTTTTTGGGATATTGATCGGCTGTTTCCAACACATAATCCTGGGAACGCCATGTTCCGTTTTTTCCCTCACCGGTTGCCAAAGGCAAAACGGCAATAATTTTTCCTGTAATTTCCATTTTCTAGTTCGTTTATTGATTTACTATAAGAGTGACAAAGATAATGAAGAAAAAAGAAATGGAAGAAAAAAACAGTAACTATTTCAAATCAACCTGACTTATAAATAATTAAAAAATAAAATTGTTTGATATCTTTATATTCGTGATTATATTTGTAATAATTGAACATATTTTAGTTAGTATTGTTTTTTATATTATTCATGAAAACAATAACAATTTAAGTAAATGTAAGTAGTATGAAAAAAAACATGGGATCTTATGACAAATTAATTCGACTTGTACTTGCAATCGTTTTAATAGTTCTTTATTACACAGGAGTTATTACCGGAACGCTGGGAATTATTGGATTAGTTCTGGCGCTGGTTTTCACCGTAACCAGTTTAATAAGCTTCTGCCCGCTTTACACTTTGTTTGGTTTAAGTACAGACAAAAAAGAAAAAAAATAATTAGTTTAAGAACTGATTTGGAAAATAGCAATCCATTTCATCCGGAAATGAATTGCTATTTTTATCTTTTCACATGTAACGCAAAACATACGGACAATTTTTTATGTATGTCATTACAATTTTAAGCAAATAAAAAGGGGGACTGATATTGCTTAGACCCATGATATTCAATTCAGAATTGACATTTTGCCATCTCAGTCTTACAAAAAGAAAATAAGTGTAATTAATACCAACAGCATTTTGTCATTCAGACAGAATTTTGTACTTTTGTGGCGAAAATAAGAAAAACTCAATTTTAAACTATAAATAAAATGATTAAAGTAGGTATCAATGGTTTTGGTCGCATCGGACGTTTAGTTTTCCGTGCCGCTCAAGAAAGAAACGATGTTCAAATCGTTGCAGTAAATGACCCATTTATGGATATTGACTACATGGTTTACATGTTGCAATACGACACAGTACACGGTAGATTTCAAGGAACCGCAGAACACAAAGATGGTAAATTAGTTATCAACGGAAAAGAAATTCACTTTTTTGCTGAAAAAGATCCTGCAAATATTGGCTGGGGTGCTGCAGGTGCTGACTATGTTGTTGAATCAACCGGTGTTTTCACTACTATCGACAAAGCTAAAGCTCACATAGCCGGTGGTGCTAAAAAAGTTGTTATCTCTGCTCCTTCTAACGATGCTCCCATGTTTGTTTGTGGAGTAAATCTTGATTCTTATTCGAAAGATATGGATATCGTTTCAAATGCTTCTTGTACAACTAACTGTTTAGCTCCTATCGCTAAAGTAATCAACGACAATTTTGGAATTGTTGAAGGCCTTATGACAACAGTTCATGCTGCTACCAACACTCAAAAAACCGTTGATGCTCCTTCTGCTAAAGATTGGCGCGGTGGTCGTTCTATTTTAGGAAATATTATCCCATCTTCTACAGGAGCTGCTAAAGCTGTTGGTAAAGTTATTCCTGCTTTGAACGGCAAATTAACAGGTATGGCCTTCCGCGTACCAACTGCTGACGTATCAGTTGTTGACTTAACAGTACGTTTGGAAAAAGCTGCTACTTACGAAGAAATTAAAGCTGCCATGAAACTGGCTTCTGAAACTACAATGAAAGGTGTTCTTGGTTATACTGAAGATTCTGTTGTTTCTTCTGACTTTATTCATGAAACCCGCACATCTGTATTTGATGCAGGTGCAGGTATCGCATTGAACGGTAACTTTGTAAAATTAGTAAGCTGGTACGACAATGAGTGGGGTTATTCTAACAAAGTGTTGGATTTGATCGCTCACATGGATTCAGTAAAATAATCCAACCGACAAAAGCATAAAAAAATCCCTTGTAGTTTGTTACAAGGGATTTTTTTATGCTTACTTCTTACTTTCTTGGCTCATACTTCGGTTTTTAAAGTAAATCGCTTGCCAGTTCCGACAAATAGCTCCTTTCCCCTTTGATCAGATTGACATGTGCAAAAATACTTTGTCCGTGCATGCGGTCAATCATATAGACCAGTCCATTTGAAAACATATCCAGATAAGGTGAATCTATTTGTTGTACATCACCTGTGAATACAATTTTAGTCCCTTCACCGGCTCGTGTAATAATGGTTTTCACTTCGTGCGGTGTCAGATTCTGGGCTTCATCGACAATAAAGAAAGTATCACTTAAGCTTCGTCCCCTTATATATGCCAGCGCTTCAATTACCAGTTGATCGTTGTGCTGCATATCATCAATTAATTTGATCTCTTTTCCCTGATAGGAGAAATTGTGCTTGATCACATTCAGGTTGTCAAATAAAGGC
>JAQTOL010000299.1 GCA_028748945.1 Paludibacter sp. | reverse complement strand
CCCTGCAGTTTTGTAACAGATTATCCGGTGTACCGGAAGTATTGCCAAAGTTTTAATTTATTGATATTTGTAGTATTAAGGTAATGCCATAACTTTTATTCACTGAAAGTCTGCTGACCGGAAAAATAAACAGAAAACTGATTTTTCGAAATATTTATGACTCGGTCTTTATGAATCATATTTTTGAGAAATATTCAGGGAAATTATTTTGAACGTTCTACTGACTTACGTGTATAACTTATCAAAACAATTAAAAAATACCATCGTATGAAAACTTCAATGAAACTTATTCTTGGGTTGTTATTTATAACCTTCCCGCTGCAAAGCTTTGCACAAAAACCGGAACCGGTGTATTCAATTGTCAGACAAATACACGATTTCGACTGGTACCAACAACAAGCCAGGGCCTGGAAACAGGAAATAGATAACGGAACAACGAATAAAATGGCCTGGGTATATTGGTTCAGAGCTAACCGAATGGCTACATTCAGCAACAAAGAAAAATGGGACAATAATCAGGGAAATTATTTTATGCCACAAGACAAACTCCTAAAACTGGCAGAAAAAGCTATTCCGAATACTTTCGAACTCTATTTTCTGGAAGCTTATATAAATGGCAGTTATACTCCAGTTGGCAGTGAGAATATTATGAAAGCACAAGCAATCAATCCTTTCGCAACGTTAATTTTACCGGATTTATTGAATCATTATGAATTCGAAAACGATAAGGCGAATATTGAACTCACTTGCAAAAAATGGTTTGAGAGTAATGAAATGCCTCAGGAAATTTTAATTACCGCATACAATAATTTAATATCTTTGGATCCAAATGCGATTTTGATTGTGTATGGTGATAACGACACCTATCCAAGCTGGATTTTACAAAATGTACAGAAAATAAGACCGGATGTTATGGTACTTAACATATCTTTGGCACTCATTGATCCGTATCGCGAACGTTTATTCAAAGAATATGGAATACCTCAACTTAGCTTTCAGAATAATTCGGATAGAACAACACAAACTATCGTCAAACATCTCATTGAAAATGTGCATAATAAATCAATATATATTTCAGTTTATGCTTCACAGGACATTTATAAAGATTATGTCGACAAAATGTATTTAACGGGTATGTCCTTTAAATACAGCGAAAAACCATTCGACAATCTGGCTGTATTACAAAACAATTTTGAGAATAAATTTATGCTCGACTTTTTAAAGCTCAATTTTTATTACAATTATGCTCAAAGTGTGGTGAATCAAATGAATTCCGGTTATCTTGTTGTATTTTTGAAACTCTATGAACATTACCTGCTTTGCGGAGAAACGGTGAAAGCCCAAAATGTCAAAGAGCTGGCTATAACTGTATCGAAAAATGCAGGAAATAATGATTGGTTAAAGTATTTCGAAAAATAAACCGATGGCGTTATTCAAGAAAAATCACACAACTAAGACCGACGAGGAACTCATGTCGCTGCTCACCAAAGGTGGGCAGTCGGCATTTGATGAATTGTATAGCCGTTATTCCAAGCCGCTACTTAATTTTTTCTTTCGCATGTTGAACAGCGACCGTGAAAAAGCCGAAGATTTGCTACACGATTTATTCCTGAAGGTCATTGAAAAACCGGAAATTTTTGATGGTAATAAAAAATTTAATACATGGTTTTACACGTTGGCAAGCAATATGATCAAAAATGAATACCGCAGTCGACAAATCCGAAGTGAACATGTAAAACAAAGCCTCGCTAACGGTAACAATCTGTTTGAAATGAATAGCGAAAGATTAGATAAGGAATTATTTAACAGCCAACTGCAAAGAGAACTCGAAAAACTGGATGTGGATGCTCAAACAATTTTCAATCTGCGGTTTGTAGAAGAAATGAATATAAAACAAATTGCAGAAATTATGGATTGTCCGGAAGGTACAGTCAAATCTCGCCTTTTCTACCTGACCAGGCTATTATCGAAAAAATTATCCGTTTATAAACCCGAATTAAACTAATGAATATGGAAACAATATCAAATACTGATTTTGATCGACTTGAGCAACTGCTCCACAGCAGGCAGTTCGACGAACTTAGCAGCGCTGAAAAGCAATGGGTAAAAAGTATACTTTCGGAAGAGGAATATAAGTCGATGTCGATACTTTATACTTCGTTAAATGATCAGAATCAAGGGATTGAAATAAATCCAGGACCAGAAACAAAGGACAGTCTGAATAAAGCTCTTGAGGTTAAAGTGAGGCGTCCCGGTATGTTTCAACTCAAAATTCCAGTTTATCAATCTGCTGCTGCCGCTCTGATTTTCTTTTTGGTTGGCTTCGGAATTAACCTGTCACGCCCTGTTGAAACGAAAGTCATTCACGACACTGTTCAGGTTATCAAATACATGAGCAAACCGGAGAATACAAAAAATCCAACTATTGAAGCACCAAAACAGGAAAAGAAAAAACACAAAGAACTTAAAGTTATTACTGAACAAAAAGCTGTACTGATCACCCGGACGGAAGATGGTGTTTCCACTTCCGGTTCGAACCCTGAAATTATCCGTCAGCAGGATATTGCCATGACAAATATGAACAGGGTTCTGAATGAAGACAATGGGAGTAGTATGGGAGGTGATACTTTGTTGCAGAAAATGCTGGTGACGGTGTATTAATCAGGAGAACAAATTTCCATTTTTGTTTTGAATAAAAAAAACGGACTCACACCTCAATGGTAAGTCCGTTTTTTATTATATAATTCTCAATACTATTTTCAAAAAATGAGATATATAAAGAGAGAATTTATATTCATGTTTAAAAAACCGCTTCCTGATTCATCAATTCAATTACTTTCACAAAGTCACTTTCTATCTTAATATTCAAATGATTTTCTCTGATTATTTTACTAATGGCTTTTTTCTTTTCAGGAAAAAGCCTTAGGAAGGCCAAGCGTCGGAGTTTGGTCATTACTAAATATTCATTGGACGGAAGTTTTATGTAATATTTGGGTGTTGCTTCAATAAAATCATACCTGTAAAGAACATTATCAACTAACACATCTTGAGGCCATTGTTTAGTTATTTTACGCTGAATATACAATGACAATTTTCCTTCAACTTCTACTTCAACAAAAATATCCTGTCCGGATACTTTACTCGTGTCACTTACATTAATCTTAATGAAATGCAGATTTGATCCATCTACATTTTTCAGCCAAAATTCTTTTACAAATGACTTATCAAGTTTGAATTTTCCATAATTGTACTTATTTAACCAAACAAGTTCATCAAGCAAACCATTATATTTTAAAAACTTATCGTGGATCATTTCACCGGTTGACAGTAAAATATCACCATCCGTCCACTCCTTATTAAAGAATTGAGAACCTATATATTGTTTACTTTCATAGAAAAATTCACCTGTCAGTTTTGAAGAAAAAATTGAATCAACTTCGGGAGCTTTCAATAAATCATTGGTTTGGGCATTTAATGAAATGCAAATCATTAACATTGAAATGAATATGTAGTTTTTCATTTATCAGTTATATTAATTTGGTTCGTGACTTGTATGCTGGTACCGGTACTTATCGGTGTTCCATCTTCAGAAATACCTTCAATTTTGATACTATATTTTGCCAGATTATCCGAAGTATAAAACTCAAAATCAGTACTGTCAGTTCCATTTAATTCCATATTTGGATTCCAGTACAACAATTGTTTGAGAAATGGAATATTCTGATTCTGATTTGTAGTCGGATTAACATCTACAAGATTTCCTCCCTCATTTAATTTATCATTTTTTAGTCTCAATGAATATGATGATGGCTTACTATTAATCATCTCATTCGATTTAGATGTAATTGAAATAACACCTCCAAAAACCAAATCTCCAAATGCTCTTTCGGCTGAAATCAGTTCTATTTTCTTTATTTGATCTGAACCCAGTTCAATTATTTTATTTATGTCATCTTCGTATACACCATCCAGAAAGAATGCTGGACTATGAATATCAAATTCCCGTAGAAAATCGTTAAACATTTGAGCATGGTATTCTCCCTTTTCTTTAATTATTCTTAGTTGTGGTAATATCTCTACTGCAATTTCGAGAAAATTTGGTAGTGCCACAAAGTCTGATGGAAATACCGTATTAACAGGACAATGGTAAAACTCAGGACAAATAAAATGATCTTCAATTGTCGGTTTTTTGTTTACCTCTTTATTTAATTGATATGACTTATTTATATAAACTATATTTTGACTCTTTACAATGAACTCTTTATAATTTTCATTTTCAGCAATTAACGACGGATTCCATTTTTTGGATAGTGCAAACTCATCTTCGATTTTAATTTGCCATTTTTGGTTTTCCGGTGCATCTTTAATCGTTAAAAAGAGCTCTTTCCCATTATAATAATCACTTAGTAACATTTGAAATAATCCCTTGGAATTTGTGACTGCATATTGCAAATTTGGAACAGAATCTATGCATGACAACAAAACGATTGCATCTTTAATCGTCCGTTGAGTTTTCGAATCTATCACGGTACCTCTCAATAATTTAGCTTTCGTTTCAGGTGAATGATAGTTTAATACTTGTGTTCTATTATGTAAAACAGCCGAATCTTTTAGAACATCTATAATCGATTTATAAGTTGAGG
>JAQTOL010000298.1 GCA_028748945.1 Paludibacter sp. | reverse complement strand
GGGAATAATAATAAAGATGGTTTTGATTCCCGACTGACAAGCGTCATGGACTTTTGTCTGAAAGATGTCTTTAGTGAGGCATTTAATGAACCTGAAAGTTGGGATGGTGGTTTGGCGCGTTTTTATTCGCTTTATGCTCAGGATTTTGTCTATCCAAATACGAATATGATTATGAATTTTTTGGATAATCATGATATTGATCGTTATTCAACTGCCGTAAAAAGAGATGTTGCAAAATATAAAATTGCTTTAGCCATGCTGGTAATCTCCCGCGGATATCCACAGATTTATTATGGAACCGAGATTATGCTCGATGGAATTGCCGGGAGTTATGAAGGCAACCGGTTCGATTTTCCGGGAGGCTGGATCGCCGATAAGCGGAATGCTTTTACGCCTGAAGGCAGAACAACTGAGGAAAATGAAGTGTTTAATTACTTGAAAATATTGCTGAATTATAGAAAGAATAATCCGGTACTTCAAAGCGGAAAAATGAAACAGTTTATCCCCGAAAACGGGATCTATGTCAATTTCAGATACAATAATGATAAAACAATCATGATTATCGCAAACAATAACGTACAACCAACAGAATTAAATCTTGGCCGGTTTGGCGAAATGCTTTCCGGAAAAAGAGAAGGAATTGAGATTACAACGGCAAAAATATATTCGTTGGAATCTCCAATTCGTATTTCATCTAAAACCGTATTGATATTGGAGATTAAATAAAGAACATTGTAAATTACAAATACCATGAAAAAATTAATTTTAGCAATTTCTCTTCTTTTATTCAGTTTCATTTTAAGTGCACAAAAGGTTTCGTCGGACGCGGAAAACAGAGCTAAATCATTGGTAGAACAAATGACTCTTAAAGAAAAAATTGATTATATCAGCGGATACAATGACTTTTTTATCAGAGCGATACCTCGACTGGGCATTCCGGAGATCAGGATGGCTGATGGACCACAGGGAGTCAGAAATAACACAAAAAGTACACTTTATCCATGTGGAATAGCTACGACTTCTACCTGGAACCGTGGATTAATGCATAAAGTAGGAGAGGGCCTGGGACTGGATTGCAGGGCCAGAGGAGTTAACATTCTGTTAGGGCCGGGCGTAAACATATACCGCTCGCCATTGTGTGGCCGTAATTTCGAATATTTCGGTGAAGACCCCTATTTGGCAAGTGAAACTGCCGTCCAGTATATTAAGGGTGTTCAGTCGCAAAATGTAATCGCAACCATTAAACATTTTGCCGGAAATAATGAAGAATATGACCGGCATGATGTTAGTTCCGATATTGACAAAAGAACTTTGCACGAAGTTTATCTTGCTACTTTCCGTAAAGCAGTTGAACAGGCAAATGTTGGAGCGGTAATGAATAGTTATAACTTGGTAAACGGCGTGCATTCTTCTGAAAATGAGTACCTCAATATTGCTGTGCTTCGCAAAATGTGGGGTTTCAAAGGAATTCTAATGTCCGATTGGGTTTCGGTTTATTCAACTGTCGGAGCGGCAAACGGAGGTTTGGATCTGGAAATGCCCGACGGTCAATATATGAATTATGAAAATCTTTCAAAAGCCATTGAATATGGATTGGTAAGCGTAAAGACAATTGATGAAAAAGTGCAACATATCCTTCAAACGATTATATCCTTTGGAATTTTTGATAACCCGAAGAAGGACGCTTCTATTCCCGAAAGGAATCCTTATACAGAAAATATTGCCCTGCAAATTGCCCGCGAAGGCATAGTCCTGTTGAAAAACGATGCAAATGTTTTACCCTTGAAAGGAAAAACAATTTTTTTGGGGCCAAATACCAATGAAATACCAACCGGTGGTGGCAGTGGGTTTGTAGATCCATTTAGCTCTGTATCATTGTATAAGGCTTTACAAGAAAAATCCAATCATAAAAACTTCGAATTTATACTGGATCCGGTTCCGGATACAAACTTAATGCGGGATGGCGAATTTTTTACTGAGAAGGATTGTAAAATTCCCGGTTTTAAAGCCGAATATTTCAAAAATGAGAAATTATCCGGCACTCCTGATTTTATCGGAGTTGATCAATCAATTAATTTCGACTGGCAACAAGGGGCTGCTTTAGCTGGATTTCCAAATGATAATTTTTCAGTTCGTTGGTCGGCTATTTTCAAACCCAAAGTGACAGGTGAATACAAACTGAAGCTTTCAGCCGACGATGGTTACAGAATGTTTTTTGATGGGAAATTAGCCCTTACCGATTGGAATATGCATCCATTATCCGGAAAGGATGTAAATGTTCGTGTTGAGGCCGGCAAAGAGTATCCTGTTGTAATTGAGTATTTTGAAGGATCGGGTGATGCCGTTGTAAATTTCGCTTATACCGGACTAAAGGATGTGAACTCCAATGATAAAATAAAAAACGCTGAAAATGTTGTGATTTGTGCCGGCTTTAATAGTTCCCTCGAAGGGGAAGGTTTTGACCGCCCGTTTGAATTACCAAAAGAACAAACAGAATTAATAGACAAGGTTTCGAAACTTAATAAAAATGTCGTTGTAATTATTAATGCAGGAGGTGGTGTAGAAATGGCATCGTGGAAAGACAAAGTAAAAGGCATTATAATGGCCTGGTACCCGGGTCAACAAGGTGGTCAGGCACTTGCAGAGATAATAACCGGTAAGATTTCACCCAGTGGAAAATTACCGATTTCAATCGAAAAACGTCTTGAAGACAACCCGACTTTCAATAATTACGTAGATAGCAGACCGGATGTTACACATAAACGTGTGCAGTACAATGAAGGTGTATTTTTAGGTTACAAAGGTTATGAAAAATCGGGTATTGAACCGCTTTATCCTTTTGGTTTTGGGTTAAGTTATACTGATTTCGAGTATTCCGGTTTGAAAATACAAAAACTGGATGGAAATCATGTAACTGTTTCGTTTACAGTAAAAAATACCGGAAAATTTGATGGTGCGGAAGTTTGTCAGGTTTATGTAGGAGATGTAATTTCTTCAGTTCCCCGTCCAAAAAAGGAGTTGAAAGGTTTTGATAAAGTCTTTTTGAAAAAAGGTGAATCAAGAATTATAAATATCGATTTGAATGAAGATGCATTCTCGTTCTTTGATGTCAATACAAACAAATTTGTTGTTGAACCTGGTGAATTTACAATAAGTGTTGGTTCATCAGTTCGTGATATTCATTTGACCGGGAATGTAATTCTTTAATCTAATGTGCTTTATAAACGTATTTCTTTGTTGATAATGTGATTTTTTCTAATATATTTTAATCATGAAAAAGCTATCATTTAAAACCGGGATTGCTAAATTGAAAATTGTCTTTGTACGATTTCCATTTACGCTTTTGTTTGTCATTGGCTTATCGGTTCTGTGCTTTTTGTCTATTCAAAAAGTAAAAGTTGAAATTCATGAAAGCTTGTGGGCTTTCTTCGTATTGGGAATATTGCTGAATGTTGCAGTTACTTTATTTCTGGAGGAATTTAAAAAGGTATCATTACGGATTTTATTCAATCTGCTTTCAACTATATTGTTGGCTGTTTATTGCTTGTCACTTCCCGACAAATTGCTTGCATATCATTATTATCAGATGATAGCATTGGGAATTGTATTTGTTTTAGCTGCTTTTTATGTTTCATTTTTTAAGAAAAGCAGTGACATTCCTTTTTGGGATTTTAGTCGCGAAAGCCTCATTCAGTTATTTATTTCAGGTGTATTTTCCTTAATATTATACGCAGGTTTGGGTTTGGCAATTTTGTCTCTCGATAAACTGTTTAATATTGATATCGATAAAAAAGTATATTCAGATCTGGCTGTTGTGTGTTTTGTGATTTTCGGACCGATATATTTTTTATCCAATATCCCGGATGAGATCGAAAAACGGAGACAGGAATTTTCTTTTCACAAAATCATCAGGATTTTTGGATTGTATATTTTACTTCCAATTCTGGCTGCTTATACATTAATTTTGTATGTGTATCTTTTTCAGATAATTATTAAATGGGAATTGCCAAATGGTTGGGTTTCAACCCTGGTTTCAGTCCTTGGGCTTGGTGGTTTTTTATGCATATTTATTTTATACCCTTTACGGCTGAATGCTGAAAATAAAGTTGTAAATCTTTTTTCAAGATATTTTTCATTGCTTTTGATGCCACTTTTAGTGTTAATGTCGATTGGTATATTTCGCCGTTTGGACGATTATGGTTTGACAATTAATCGTTTGTATGTCTTAATTTTAAATGTGTGGTTGTATGGAATTTGTATTTATCTTTTCATTTCACGGGCACATCATTTGAAATGGATAGTCATCACGTTTTCTGCCGTTCTATTTCTTTCATCAATTGGACCATGGAGTGTGTTTAGTATTACCAAACGAACTTTGCTAAAGGAAATTGAACAAATAATGACTGATGCAAAATTATTGAACGATGGGAAAGTGGTTGAAAATCAGAATGAAATGATAAAAGTAGATTCAATACAAGCAAACAAGCTATCAGCAGATGTAAAATATACTTGTCAAAATTTTGGTACAATTTCTTTACAATCTTATTTTGTTGATTCGATACAAAATATGAATTACAGGGAAATCAATAAAAAATTAGGTATAGACAAAACAGACATTAATCCATCTGAATTTTCGGAAAATCAAAAAGAAAAA
>JAQTOL010000297.1 GCA_028748945.1 Paludibacter sp. | reverse complement strand
TGATTTATTAAAGAAAAAGTACAACAAGGCAAATATCATTTTTGCCGAACTCCCGGGAATCAGTTCATTCGACGAAGGAAAGATGAAGTCTGAAGCATTGCAAAAGGTTTTTATTAAAGAAAGGAAACAATTTTCAAACATTAACCTCACAACTTCAGATGAAGCTGATTTTAAATCGGTTTTAAATGAAAAAGAAAAAAATATCATCATCTTCAATACCGATAAATATGCGTATATCAATCCATTTATCAATCCAATAAAAGCAAATTCAAACAACTACGATATTGTACTTTTTGAACCCTATAATTGGAAAAATCAAAAAGATAAACTGGCTAAAAATATATATATTTCGCCTTTCAGGGCTGAGATTGATTCAACCAAATTGAATGATTTTGATAAGTATTTTGCGCAACTTTTTTATAGTAATGTAATAATAGATTCCCCTCGTTTTGATTTACTGGGTTATGATTTAGCATATTATTTTATTTCTCTGATACACCGTTATCCTGCTAATTTTATAAACAAAGTCGAATCATTTGATTTATCGAAAACGATACAATCAATGCCCCGTTTCGAGCGTATATCAAATGAATCCGGCTTTATTAACAAACAACTTTATGTAGGCGAAGATAATACACAAAAACCTGATATTAATTAGTGAAAACAAATTTTATGCATAAGCTGTATACATTCCTTTTTTTAGTCTTTTCATTTTCGTTGATGGCGCAACCACGTTTAGCTCAATCCGAAATGTATGTTGGGTTGAATTTAGGAGTCACTGAATCAATGGTTGGTTTTAATCCATCAGTTAAGCAGGGTTTTTTAATGGGTTATAACGGAGGTTTTGTATACAGGTATGTAGGCAATAAATATGTAGGTGTTCAGGCTGAACTCAATTTTTCACAACGGGGTTGGACTGAAAAATCGGGCTTATATACCCGCCAGTTGAATTATGTCGAACTACCGTTTCTTACACATTTTTATGTTGGGAATAAAAATCGTGTTTTTTTAAATATCGGCCCTAAAATCAGCTATATATTATCTGAAAAAGTGTTGAAGGATGGTACAACAGGTACCGGTACTCAGCATGTAACCCTTATTCAAAATCCTTTCGACTACGGACTTTGTGGTGGATTAGGATTTCTTTTCAACATTAAAGGAAATATTTTTCAACTCGATACACGGGTAAATTTTGGACTCAGTGATATTTTCTCGAATGACAAACGTGATTATTTTGCTACATCAAACAACATGGATGCTTCGGTCAATCTGGCATGGATGTTGAAAGTTAAATAGCCTGCCATTTTCTGGAAAGTCAATTTCTCCATATTTTGAGTCAAATATTGCACTTATTTGAACGAAATTATTGAACAGAGAAGATCTCATTTTACTATCTTTGTATTCTATGGAAATGATATCTTCCGTTTTAAAACAAATGAATGCTTTAAATGAAAAATATTTTTAAATTTCATTTATGAATTTTTGTGTTTTCTTCAAAAAAAATATGCATTATCTTTGGTCGACCAATTATTCCGTGAATGACTTATTCTAAAGTGATAATATTTATGGTTTTAAAATACTGCATCACAGAAACAAAGAATCTGAAATACACATGTCAGACTACATCAAATTGTTGACTTGTGACAACTAACAAATAATTATTTACATGAAAACAAATTATGAAATTCGTTACGCTTCACATCCTGAAGATGCAAAAAAGTACGAAACAGAACGTTTACGCAAAGAATATTTAGTAGAAAAAATCTTTATAAAAAATGAAGTCAATATGGTTTACACTTTATACGACCGTTTGGTTGTAGGTGGAGCCATGCCTGTTGCAGAAGTGCTTACACTTGAAACAATCGATCCATTAAAATCCGAATACTTTCTTTCACGTCGTGAATTTGGAACATTTAATGTGGGTGGAGCAGGAAAAATAACGGTCGATGGTGTAATATTCAATTTAGGTTATAAGGAAGCCTTATACCTGGGTGCAGGTGACCGCAATGTTACTTTTGAAAGTATTGATGCAGCAAATCCTGCTAAGTTTTACTTCAATTCAGCTCCTGCACACAAAACGTATCCTGATAGAAAAATTACAAAATCAGATGCCATCGTTATGGAATTAGGCTCGTTAGAAGGTTCTAATCATCGAAATATCAATAAAATGTTGGTATCTCAGGTTTTGGAAACATGTCAGTTGCAAATGGGTATGACTGAACTGGAACCGGGAAGTGTATGGAACACTATGCCGGCGCATACTCACAGTCGCCGTATGGAAGCCTATTTCTATTTTGAGGTTCCTGAAGGACAAGCTGTATGTCACTTTATGGGTGAACCTACTGAAACCCGTCACATTTGGATGAAAGGTGATGAAGCTGCCATCTCGCCCGAATGGTCCATTCACTCTGCAGCAGCAACCAGTAATTATACTTTTATCTGGGGAATGGCCGGTGAGAACCTGGATTATGGAGATCAGAACTTTTATAAAAATACAGAATTGAGATAACAATTAAAATTATAAATTTTGTCAAGTTTTTCAATTCATCTAAGAAACAAAATATATTAATAACACTCCAGCTGATTCCCCCATGGAATTATGGAGCTTAAAATAAAAAATATGAACCAATTTGATTTAACAGGGAAAATTGCTCTGGTAACAGGAGCGTCTTACGGAATCGGTTATGCTATTGCTTCGGGATATGCTAAAGCCGGTGCTACAATCGTGTTTAATGACATCAATCAGGAATTGGTGGATAAGGGAATTGCCGCCTATGCTGCCGATGGAATTAAGGCATATGGTTATGTTGCCGATGTCACCAATGAGGACCAGATTAATGCAATGGTTGCCAAAATTGAAAAAGAAGTCGGGAGTATTGATATTCTAGTAAATAATGCCGGCATTATTAAACGTATCCCCATGGTGGAAATGACAGCTGCCGAGTTTCGTCAGGTAATTGATATAGACCTGAACGGACCATTTATTGTTGCAAAAGCCGTTCTACCAGCTATGATAGCAAAAAAAAGCGGTAAAATCATCAACATTTGTTCCATGATGAGTGAGTTAGGTCGCGAAACTGTTTCGGCATATGCAGCTGCTAAAGGTGGTCTGAAAATGTTGACCAAAAATATTGCCTCGGAATATGGCGAATTCAATATTCAATGTAATGGACTGGGACCTGGTTATATTGAAACTCCGCAAACCGCTCCCATTCGTGTTGCGGGTCATCCATTCAACGAATTTATTATTGCTAAAACTCCCGCTGCACGTTGGGGAAAAACCGAAGATTTAGTAGGACCGGCTGTTTTTCTGGCTTCCAGCGCATCTGATTTTGTAAACGGACACGTTTTATATGTTGATGGTGGTATTTTGGCATACATTGGCAAACAACCAAAATAATTTATAATTCACAATTAATAATTATCTGATCATGAATAAATTCACATTATCATTTTTTGCCTTACTCCTACTCGTTTCATGTAGCTCTCCTAAGTTGACAATTGTTGTTTCAAATTCACTTGGAATTGATCGAAAGAGTGAAATGGTTGAAGTAAAAACGAATACTTTGACAGCAGACTTTCAAACAAAATCGTACATTTTAAAAAACGATAAAAATGAAGAAGTAGCCTATCAATTGATTTATGATGAAAATAAGAAACCGGAAACCCTGATATTTCAGGTAAATGTCGAAGCAAATAAAGAAGTTACCTATACTTTGAGTGAAGGAAAACCTGCTGAGGTAAAACCAAAAACATTTGCCAGATTTGTACCCGAACGCAAAGATGATTTTGCATGGGAAAACGATCTGGCTGCTTATCGGATGTACGGACCTGCTTTGGCCAACGAAAACCCCAGTAATGGAGTGGATTTATGGCTGAAATGTACGAATGATTTGATTGTAGACAAATTTTACGGTGATGAACAGAATCACGAAATATCCTATCATGTGGATCATGGTCTGGGACTTGATTGTTATAAAGTAGCACATACCCTGGGTTGTGGTGGAATTGCACTCTATGCTTCCGATTCGTTGTGGATAGGAAACCATTACGATAGTTATAAAGTATTGGAAAACGGTCCATTACAATCCGTATTCCAATTAACTTATGATTCGGTTAAAGTAGGTGATAATTATTACAAGCAAGAGATTACTATTACAACAAATGCAGGTTCAATGCTCAATAAAGGCGTTGTAAAATATACCGGTCCTGATCAAAATATGGAATTGGCAACCGGAATATATTTACATGATAAAATTGATAATTTGAAACAAAACGTTGAAAATGGCACAAGCGGATATGCCGAGAATGCCGTTTCGGATGCAGGTGTTCCTGCCGGCCGCAATTATATCGGAGTATTTATTCCTGAAAAAGTAAATAATGTACGCACGATAGATGATCATGCATTAATGTTAAGTCCATACAAAGTGGGTGACACCTTTACTTACTATTTTGGTGGTGGCTGGAATAAATGGGGTTATCCTACAGACGATGACTGGTTCAAAGCGTTGGACCACTTCAGCGAGATCACTAAAAATCCGTTGAAAATTACTATAAAATAAATTACAGAATAATAATTCAAATCCCCGTTTCCAAATGGAAACGGGGATTTATTTTAGCTATTCACTGAAAATGCTTATTTTTGCGCCACTTTAATATCTGATTACTT
>JAQTOL010000296.1 GCA_028748945.1 Paludibacter sp. | reverse complement strand
ATGAGCCCTCTTGCCAATAAAATTCAACCGGAATATTTTGTTAGTGCCTACCCGGGTGGAGTGGCACTTAGAATTGTGTTTTGACTTGGTAAACAACCCCGGAATGTTGGATTTTCCATTCCGACATAAGGTTGTGATTTGCTTTCAATCACGATAGCAATCGGGCTGTATCTTTAATTTATAAACAACTAGTAACTAAATGCTATAATTTCAATAGGTTCGTTGTAACCACCGCATTAAAAAAACGTCATATATTCGATAATAGCTTTCGTTTTTTTCGATATGTACAAACACCATTTCTTTATCGATTAACGAATCTATTGCCTTTTTTACGGTTGATGCAGCTCCTAATTTGTATTTTTGTATAAATTGCTTCGATTGTGGTTGGAACAGTTTTTCTTCTTTGGCGATGGCAATTAAAAGCCTCCACTGAAACGATGTAAGTAGATTTCTATATTGTAGAAAATTAGCTTGTTCGGCTTCTAAAATTTCAGCACAAACGGATTTTGTCAGCGGGATGTCCGGCTTACGGCTGCCGCTTGCAAACAAATTATTACATAAAAATTGTGTATAATAGGTGTGATTGAAAGTCCAGTCTAAGATAAATTCTACCGTTTCATTAGTTATTTCTTTTTTATTCTCAGTAAAATGTCTGAAAATAAAATCCGTATAAACATCAGGAGGGATTTCGGATAAACTCATGCTTTGTGTGCTTGAAAAGAACGGACGTTTGGCACTACTGAAAATTTCCAGCATTAAATGCTGGTTACTTCCGCTAAAAATAAATTGAACGTTGTGAAGGGTTTGGATAATCGTGCGTAAAACAGCTTCGGTGTTTTTCTCCGGATACAACGCAACCTGTTGAAATTCGTCGATGGCAAGCAAAACAGGTGTTTTTTGTTCATCTAAAAATTGTAGTATGCTCGTAAGTGTTTTTTCATAGTCTTTGGGTTGCGAAAATTCGAAATGGACTTCGGGTTGTCCGGATAGAGCATCGTAAGTCATAACGGGTCGCAATGTTTTCAAATAATTCCAAAATCGCTTTCCCATGCTTTCCTTTTGAGGAAATTTTTGCATGACTTTAGCCGCAAGTAGTTCTGTAAATTCCTTCAGGTTTTGTGTGGAATAAATGTCAAAATAGATACAAATCCATTCCTTTTCTTTGTTTAATTCCTCGAAAAAACGATAAATTAGCGCCGATTTTCCATATTTTCTGCCCGAAATAAGGGTTGTATTTACCCCGTTTCTGGCATTTTGAAGTAATCGGTTTAGTTCGGTTATTCTGTCGCAAAAGTATTTTTCAGAGATATAACCTGCTGTATTAAAAGGATTAACTATCTTTCTCATGATGCTCTTGTTGAATATTGATGCCACAAAGATACGTTATTTTTAGAAATATATCACGCTTTTAGTATCATACTAAAGGTGTCACGCTTAAGGCTTGATTATTTTTATTAAACAAGCATTGTTTTCTGTTTCTATTTTTACATATTTGCCGTTACAATTTTTGAAGCAAATCACAATAAGGATTATTCCGTTGTGAAAACATTGAATGCGGGGCAACTCGCCTTTTGTTTTTCCCTTCATTCTTCCCCAATTCATCCGGCCCAAAACGAGCCTATCCGCTGTATTTTATTACACAAAATCCACTCACAGCCCCGTCTTCGTAAATCTAAAATAAAAATCGTACTTTTGTATCTCCAACCAAAAACCGATAACAGACAAAATGGCTAAAAATAAAAAACCGCATCCGATTTTCGAAAATGTAACCATAACCGACATTGCCGCCGAAGGTAAAGCCATTACCCGTATTAATGATTTGATTGTATTTGTTCCTTTCGTGGTACCGGGCGACGTGGTCGACTTGCAGGTGACCCGCAAGAAAAGCAACTTTATGGAAGCGCGGGCCATCAAATTCCACAGTTATTCCGAACAACGATGCGAAGCAGTTTGTCAGCATTTCGGCATCTGTGGTGGTTGCAAGTGGCAGATTTTGCCATACCCGGAACAAATCCGTTACAAACAAAAACAGGTGGTGGACAATCTGACCCGCATTGGGAAAATAGAATTGCCCGAAATATCTCCAATCATTGGTTCCGAAAAAACGGAATTTTACCGCAATAAACTGGAGTTCACCTTCTCGAACAAACGATGGCGTACCAACGAAGAAATAGCCGAAGGAAAGGTTTTTGAAACCATGAACGCCGTGGGTTTTCATATTCCCGGTCAGTTCGACAAAGTACTGGACATTGAAAAATGCTGGTTGCAAACCGAAGATTCGAACGAAATACGGAATGAAGTTCGTCGGTATGCGTTGGAACATGAACTTACGTTCTTCGATTTACGCAGTCAGGAAGGCTTTTTACGCACCCTGATGATCCGTACTACCTCCACGGGTGAGTTGATGGTTATTATGATTTTTTTCAACGAAGACAAGGAAGCACAGGATGCCCTTTTGCAACATATAGCCGATCAGTTTCCACAAATCACATCCTTATTATATATTATCAATTCCAAAGCCAACGACACCATTACCGATCAGGAAGTCAAGGTTTTCAAAGGAAACGAATGCATTTACGAGGAAATGGAGGATTTAAAATTTAAAATAGGACCGAAGTCTTTTTATCAAACCAATTCCGAACAGGCATACAAACTTTATAAGGTAGCACGCGATTTGGCACAACTTACCGGAACCGAACTGGTTTACGATTTGTATACCGGAACGGGAACAATAGCCAATTTCGTAGCCCATCAGGCCCGACAGGTTATCGGGATAGAATATGTTCCGGAAGCTATTGAGGATGCCGTGGTTAATTCCAAACTCAATAACATCAAAAATACCTTGTTTTATGCCGGCGATATGAAAAATATTCTGAATGCGGCATTTATCGAAAAACACGGAAAACCCGATGTGATTATTACCGATCCGCCACGGGCCGGTATGCACGATGATGTTATTGACGCTATTCTTTTTGCGGAGCCCGAACGTATCGTATATGTTAGTTGTAATCCGGCAACGCAAGCGCGGGATCTGAATTTGCTGGACAGTAAATATAAAGTGAAAGTTGTTCAACCGGTTGATATGTTTCCGCATACGCATCATGTGGAGAATGTCGTGCTGTTGGGGAAAAGAGATAGTTTATAGTTGGTAGTTTATAGTCGGTAGTAAATAGTATATAGTGAGTAGTTTATGGTTTCAATCAACTAATCACAAATACCTAATCACTAATCACGAAGTCATGATTAGCTTTTTTATATCCATAGTTGTATTAATAGTGGGCTACTTTTTGTATGGAAATTTGGCCGAACGTATTTTTGGAGTGGAAAAAGACAGACCCACTCCTGCCATGGTTAATCCCGATGGGGTGGATTATGTCCCGCTTGCCACCTGGCGTGTTTTTCTGATTCAGTTTTTGAATATTGCCGGACTCGGACCTATTTTCGGGGCTATTATGGGAATCATGTTCGGATCAGCTGCATTTATCTGGATTGTATTTGGGACAATTTTTGCCGGTGGAGTTCATGATTATTTCTCGGGCATGATGTCCATTCGTCGAAACGGTGCCAGTCTTCCCGAATTGGTAGGAGATGAGTTGGGAAATCCTGTAAAGCAATTTATGCGGGTATTTTCGTTGGTGTTAATGATTCTGGTTGGAGCAGTATTTGTTTCCGGTCCGGCCAGTTTACTGGGTAACCTCACTCCCGGTTTTATAAGCGTTGCCTGGTGGATCGTAATCGTATTTACGTATTATATACTGGCAACCCTTTTACCTATCGATAAACTAATCGGTAAAATATATCCGGTTTTCGGATTTGCTCTCTTGTTTATGCCTGTTGGTATTTTACTGGCAATGATTATAAACAAAGCCCCGATTCCGGAATTTACCGAAGGCTTTGCAAATGTGCACCCGAACAAATTACCGATTTTTCCCATGATGTTTGTTTCCATTGCTTGTGGAGCTATCTCGGGTTTTCATGCCACACAGTCGCCTTTAATGGCTCGTTGCATAAAAAATGAAAATCTTGGCAGACGCATCTTTTACGGCAGTATGGTTGCCGAAGGTATTGTTGCATTGATCTGGGCCGCGGCGGCAGCCAGTTTTTTCGGTTCCATTCATGGTTTGCAGGAATTTGTTGCAGGCCTTGCTCCTTCGGCAAATAAACCGGCAATAGTGGTTGATCTGATATCGAAACAATGGCTTGGACACTTCGGTGGGATTCTGGCGTTGTTGGGTGTTATTGCTGCACCGTTAACTTCGGGTGACACCGCACTACGTTCCGCACGATTGATTGCAGCCGATTTTCTGCATTTCGATCAGAAACCAATGAAGAAACGGTTAATCATTTCAGTTCCGATTTTCATTTTGACTTTTTTAATCCTCCAAATGAACTTTGATATTCTGTGGCGGTATTTTGCCTGGTGTAACCAGACTTTAGCCGTATTTACCTTATGGGCTATCACTGTTTATCTGGCTAAACGACAAAAAATGTACTGGATTTCTTTGCTGCCCGCGATTTTTATGACTGCAGTAAGTGTCAGTTATATTCTTATTGCTCCCGAAGGGTTTCATTTAACTGCTTCAATAGCTTATACGGGTGGAGTTTTAGTTAGTATTTCCCTCTGCTTGCTTTTTCTGCTGAAGAAGAAACAACTAATGAATAATGGGAATT
>JAQTOL010000295.1 GCA_028748945.1 Paludibacter sp. | reverse complement strand
ACACCGTTTCTCAAAGCCATATTGGTGTAATTGCTTATACATTTTTCGGCACCCATGGCGGCAGAGGCGGCTAAATTGATTAACAACTTGTATTTGGGTGGAATGTGCGTGCCCGACATGGCAAAATTTTGGTTTGCCACATGTTCAAATACAGCACTTTCATTCACCTGCGAAAGCAGCACCATTGTTTCGGGACTTTTACCCATTTTTGCTGTCATTCCTTCCAGCAATTGGTCAATTGTCATTGATTTTTTTTCTTCCATGATTCTATTTGTTTTTTAATTAATTATTTTCTATTTGTGGTTCTGTTTTCTTCTTTTTATCCACCATATACGCATACATGGGAATAAAGATTAAAGTCAATAGTGTTCCGATGAGTAATCCGCCAATGGCCACATCGGCAAGTGGACTCAACCGTTCTAACCCGACAGCTTGTTCCATGGCAATTGGAATCATACCGGCGATTGTTCCAAAAGCAGTCATCATCACCGGACGGAAACGTACCCGCACACTTTCGATGGCACTGTCGTAAGCCGACTGTCCACTGTTGCGATGCTGTTGATAGAAATCAATGAGCAATACGGCATTTTTAATGATGATACCAAAGAGGAGCAATATTCCCAATAGACTTGGCATACAACTTGGTTTGTTGAACAACAACATGCCCCAGGCAGCACCAATCATCGAAAGTGGCAATACCAAAATCATGATAAGAGCCATTTTTACAGATCGGTAAATGGTGATAAGAACCATAGTCAGCAGAAAAATACCGATGGCAATTGCCTTTATCATCCGGCTAAAGCTGTCGTTAATTTGGGCAATATCACCTTCCTGACTTATTACCACATCATCGTTGCTTTTTACCTTTGTAAGCGCTTGTTCTGCATCGTCGGTTATATGCGAAACCGGACGATTAGACCGATATCCGTTTACATCAACACTATACAGCATTTTGTCACGTTCAATTTTCGCAAAAGTCAGATTTTTTGAAATTTTTGCCAACTGTCCCAAGGGAATTTCACCGTTTGGCGTATGTATTGGAAGCAATCGTAAAGTTTGTTCATTTTCGCTGAATTTCCCTTTAAAATAAAGGGTAACCGGTTGTGTATTCAATGACTCCAAATTGGCGTTTAATCCCACTACCTGACCTTTCGCCAAAATCTGTGAAGCAATCTCGAAAGGCGTGATACCATAACTCAATGCCGTGTTTTCGTTGATATTCAACGAAATTTCTGAAAAATCCTTGTCCCAACTGGTGGAAACCGAAGTTAATCCTTTTACATTTGCCAGTGCATCTTTCACTTCTTGCGATTTTTTGGCCAACCCATCCACGTAGGGCGATTGAACACGCACATCCAACGTAGCTTTGATGGTAGAAAGAGCTGTTGCGCCAAAGTCATACACATCATTTTTCTTAATCCCTTCGAGATGGGAAAGTTTATCACGCATGATGGTTTCAATTTGCCACATGTTCATTTTTCGGTGGAAACGATCCACACAATTCACCGTGATGGTGGCCTCGGCAGGCAAATTTCCACTTCCAAGACTTAACACACCCATTTCATTTCCAAATGCAACCGAGCTTTTATCTGCCCAGGGTTGTTGGTGAAGCCATTTAAGGAAAGGCTGTACTTTGTCTTCGGCACTATTCACGGTTTCGTTGGAACTAAACTGAATCTGCGCTTTGATAATTCCTGTATCCATAGGAGGCATGGCATCGCGTCCTATGGTTGGCATGATCGATTTCATGCTCACGACTAGCAATAACACAACACCCAATGAAAGCGCTATACGACGAAGTACTTTCCTTTTCCCGTTTGAAAACCGGATAACGCCTACATAAGGTTCAACCAGGCGACCCATTGAATTTGTGTACAACCGATCAAACCATTTCTCTACATTATTCTTTTTATGACCATTTTTGTAGAATAACTCTAAAAGCCTTGGAACAAAGGTAATGGAAAGAAAAAATGAAATTAATAGTGCGATAATCAATGTGAAAATCAACGGTTTAAATATCTTTTCAGGAAAGCCTCCCACAAACATCAACGGACTAACAATAGCAATGGTAGCAATAGTTCCCGACCAGATAGGTGCAATAACTTCTTTTGTCCCTTTTTGAATGGCAGTGTTTAAATCTTCTTTCAATACATTGAGATGCCGCTCCACATTCTCCAGCACCACCACCGCATCGTCAGTGAGCATCCCCAATGCAAGAATTATAGCCGTATAAATTACAATATTAAGACTTCCGCCGCTTAACCAAATTACCGCCATCGTAGAGAAAAAGACCATAGGAATGGTGATAGCTGCGGCTGAAATGGCTTTGAAATTTCCAATAAAAAACAGGATAATAATCAATGTATAAATTATGGCATCACGCAATGCTATCAGCATATTGTCATTTGCAAGTTCAATCAGATTGCGTTGCGTGTCGGAAATTTCAAACTTAAAATTTGGATATTTCGCCTGCAGTTTTTTCATTTCATCACGTGCTGCATTGCTCACACTCAATACACTCCCGCCGGGAGTCCGTTGAATTGCAAGTGCAATAGCAGGTTTGCCATTACCAAAATAGCCACTTGTACGCTTTTTATAGCCCCATTCCACAGTGGCTATATCACTTAACATTACATTGGGAAGAACGGTGATTTGTTTTATTTTTTCAATTTCATCTTTTTCGCCATAGAAAGTAATGGTGTAAAAATTATTGACTCCTTTTACAAACCCGATAGGCATATCACGATTAAGCACCTGAAGAGTCTTGGCTATTTTGTCAAAATCCACATCGTAGCGTTTGGCTTTAAAAGGATCTACTTCTATGTTGATGGAACTTTCGTACCCACCGAACACTTCTACATTTCCAATATTGGGATTACTGAGCAGATGAGGTTTTATAAACCCATCCACCATTTTACGAATATCACCCAACGTAACTTTATCATTCTTGGGTGAAACAGAGATTACGTCAACAGGCAATGTAAAATCACCTGCGGTATAAATGGCCGGATTAGCGTCAGCCGGAAGATTTCCTTTAGCAATAGATAACGCATTCGACACATCAACAGCTGCAGCATCCAATCCTTTTTCATACTTGAATTCAGCTTTGACGATAGAGAAATTAGCTACGTTTACGGAACTGACATCTGTCAATAAACCCAACCGGGAAATTTCCTGCTCTATGGGTTTTGAAACTGTGTTGGCAGCTACCTGAGCGGTTGCACCCGGCACTTTAGTAATCACAATAACCTGTGGAGGAGTGGAATCGGGGAACAGATTTTTAGGCAATACTACCAATGCCATTATTCCCATGATAAAGAAGCCGAATATCAGCGAATAAAGCAGATAGGGACGTTTATAAAAATAATCGAACATGGTTTATTCCTCCTTTGTTTTAAGTGAAACACCCGATAAAATTTTTAATAAAACATCTTGTTTTTCAACAACAATTTCTTTTCCGGCAAGTCCTTCGTTGCTCACAACTGTCCCGTCTTCACCAGATTGGATAATGTTTACTTCGGTGGCAATGGCTTTATCGTTGTTTTTTACAAACACGTAGTTTTTACCCTCGCGGTTTAAAATAGCATCAAAAGGAAGTTTAATGGCTTTTCCGCTGTACACGATTACATTCAATTCTACCCGCTCGCCTGTCATCAAATCCAGGTTGTTTACTACCACTTTGTATTCGGCCAGGCTATTAAATGTACTGTTTAGCGCAATGACTTTATACACTTTATTGTCTTTGCTTACGCCATATACTTTTAAATCGGCAGGAACACTTAGTTTTAAATATGACCCTTTATTGGAACTGATAACAGCAATGGGTTGTCCGGGCATGGCCATATCGCCAACATTCAGCATAGTTTTGGAAATGATTCCGGCCGTAGCTGCTTTTATAGTGGCATAGGACTGATTGTTGTCAACGTCTTTAAACGATTGCTTCAACGATTCAATTTTAGCTTTTGTATTGGCAATCTGGCTTTCTTCCGTTTCCGATTGTTCCATGGATGCACCTTTCACGGCAATTAACTCTAAGGTGCGTTGGTGTGTAGTTTCTAAATTTTTCAACCCGATTTTAGCTGCTTCAATCTCTGATTTAATGCTTTGCATGCCACTCGCGATGCTTGTATTATCGAGCCGGGCAATTACTTCGCCTTTCGAAACAGCAGTACCACTTGGTTTTAAATAATTGATGCGTGCAACTATTTTCGATGAAACCATCATGTCTTCATCGTTCTGTACCAAAGCCAGATAAGGCAAAGTAAGCGTTACCTCTTTCAATTCGGGTTTTACTGTGCTTACTTCTAGACTGTAAACCTTTGCTATGGGCGCATCTGCGTCCCGCTTTTGGGCTCTTTTTACTGCAAAAATACCTCCTGCCAATAGTACTATCACTACGGCAATTGCGATGATTGTTTTCTTTTTCATTTTACGATCTCCTCAATATTATTACCATATATTACATTTAGTTTCATTAGCGTTTGCCATTTCTGGGCTTGTGCTTTGTATAATTTTGATTGTTCAAG
Source organism: Paludibacter sp. (assembly GCA_028748945.1). Classification (GTDB taxonomy): domain Bacteria; phylum Bacteroidota; class Bacteroidia; order Bacteroidales; family Paludibacteraceae; genus Paludibacter. Next base: position 165 of record JAQTOL010000295.1, on the reverse strand, counting down.
AACTACATCGTCCTCGTATTTTAAATAATCTTCCATCGATAAGCGATCAGACTGGTAGCTGACTTTGGCAATATCTAATAACTGTTGTTTGTCCTTGACGCTGTTTGTATAAAGCTCTATGGAACTGTCCAGCATGACCAGGCTGTTTTGAAGTTGGGTGGCTTG
>JAQTOL010000294.1 GCA_028748945.1 Paludibacter sp. | reverse complement strand
TTCCACCTCGCGATGGACACCCTTGCCTTGAGCTAATGGTTGGCAACTGATAGCCCCCATAACGGACTTGAACCGTCAAATATACTCGCCATGCTCGGCGCACAAAAAAGAGACGCTGTCAAAGCGTCTCTTAAACCAATCAAATTTCAAAAGTTATTTAACGTTAGATCGATAGAAAATATTAAACATCAATATAAGTTAGTTTTTTATTGACCCCCAAACCCCCAAATGGGGGCTTAAGAGTGCTTCTGAGAAACATTTTGACGTTTATGAAAATATAAGATACTTCGTCTTAAAGCCCCCATTTGGGGGTTTGGGGGTCGTATCTGAAATATATCATTCAACTTTTAAAATTATTTATATCGTATGAGTTACATCTTTGGTCACTATCATAAAATAGCGGGCAAAGTTCTCATCCTTCATATAGCCAATCAACTCCTTCTGCCAGTCTTCGGCTTCGAGCGATAGTTGCATCAGTTTGGTATTATTCGGAATATCATTCGGGGCCGTTTTCTGAAACTTCGCCATATCATGAAACTTATCCAGCCATTGTTTGTACTTGACCATAAACTTACTTTGTTCGGGGGTAAGAGCTGCCTCATCCTTTTTATCTATCATAATATCCGTCGCAACCTCCGCTAAACCCGTCCCCGAAAGAGCCGTAGCACCGATAATTATTCCCAGTTTTTTTAAAAAGTCCCGGCGGTTCGATTCAAAAGCATCCATCATTCCTTTATTTTTTTAAATATTCGTAGCAAAATATCATTCTCAAAAACTTGTAACATATACAATTCAATTCATCCCCTAAATGTTCATTCTGCCTGACAATTTCCTGATATATTCACATAAAATAGCCTTTCTTCTGTTTTAGTCGGAGGAAATGTTGATTAGTGATTAGTGATTAGTAAATTGGTTAATTAGTTAATTAGTGATTTGGGTAATTAGTGATTGGTAAATTAGTTAATTGGTAAATTGGTAAAAGTAGAATGGAAAATAGTAATCCCGATAGCTATCGAGAGTAAATTAGTAAATGGTAAATAGTAAATGAATATATGGTAAATGATTAATCCCGATAGCTATCGAGAGTAAATTAGTAAATGGTGAATAGTAAATGAATAAATGGTAAATGAATATATGAATCTAATCCCAATTGTAAATTTCTAAATCGTAAATCGTAAATTCATAAAAACATAACCATCTGCTAAATTGTTTTAATCCTGACTGATTTATTCTTTTCTTTGTATTAAAAACAAGACAATCAATAAAATTCCGCAAAATGGAAAAGAATCCTACATCCATCGACAGGCAGGCTGCCGTGGCCGGGAAATTCTATCCCGCCGATCCTGTCAAACTGCAAAAAGTGCTGAACGAATCTTTTGCTTCGGCTATGCCCAAACAGTGTCATCAGGTCAGGGCTATCCTGGCACCACATGCCGGATATATTTATTCCGGAAGAATAGCAGCTTCCGCTTTCAACCAACTGGATGGCGACATGAATTATAAACGTGTTTTTCTGATTGCTTCTTCGCATCATATCAGCTTTGACAAGGCGGCTGTATATTGCGACGGGGATTTTCTTATGCCTTACGGAAATGAAAAAGTGGATACCGCCTTTGGCAAAAAGCTGGTGGAGGATTACCCCGCTATCTTTACCGGTAATCCGGCGGCACATCAGGAAGAACACAGTGTGGAAGTACAACTTCCCTTTCTTCATCATATCCTAAAGACCGGCTATCGTATCGTGCCCATCGTTATCGGCACTTCCGATCCGGCCATATGCAAACGCATTGCCTCCGTACTGAAGCCTTTCCTGAACAGGGATAATTTATTTATTATCAGTTCCGACTTTTCGCATTATCCTGCCTATCCGGATGCCCGCAAGGTCGATGAAGCAACCAAAGAAGCCATACTGGCAAACGACCCGGATGTGCTCTTAACGACTTTGTCAGCCAATGCGAAGAAACATATCCCCCATCTCGTTACCAGTCTGTGCGGTTGGACTTCCATGCTAACCCTGCTGTACATGACCACCGGAAATGATGCGTTGAAATACCGGGCCATTGAATACTGTAACTCCGGAGACCAGCATACCTACGGGGATCAGGATCGGGTAGTCGGCTACTGGGGTATTGCCCTTTCGGAGATGAAAACAGAAAAAGATGAATTTCATTTGTCGGAGACCGATAAAGAAAGCCTGCTCGCTATCGCCCGTAAAACCCTGAATAAATGTTGCGGCAGGAATATAGATCTCAATCCGCTACCCGAAATGATTCCCGCCAACCTACAGATAAACTGCGGTGCTTTTGTCTCCCTGCATAAGAACGGGAAGTTGCGGGGATGCATGGGTCGTATGACCGGCAACCTGCCTTTGTATAAAATGGTTCAGGAGATGACTGTATCAGCAGCCACTCAGGATCCGCGCTTTGACGATGTAAGAGCGGATGAACTCCCCGAAATTGATCTGGAAATATCGGTACTTTCACCAATGAAAAAGATAGATTCTATCGACGATCTTGAATTAGGCAGACACGGCATTCTGATAGAAGCGGGTCATCGTCACGGAGTGTTTTTACCACAGGTTGCCACTGAAACCGGTTGGACTAAAGAAGAATTCCTCGGGCATTGTTCCAGGGACAAAGCCGGCCTCGATTGGGATGGATGGAAAACAGCCAACCTTTATATCTTTACGGCTACCGTGTTTTCATAAAGAGAGGAGGGGGGAGGATAGTAAGGCAGAGAAGTAATAACCCGAGTTTGGAATAATAAATAAGGAAACAAGAATTCTATTCATCCATAAATCGCAGAAATGTCGACATATAAAAAATAAGGTAATAAGGGTGGGGTAATTTGTCTATCTGTTTCTACTAAGGGTAGTTTAAGAAAATAAGGTTTTATGAAAAATGAAAACCTTATTTTTGTTATTTCCCCTTAGTAGCAACAAACAACAACGTGACACCACCCTTATTCCCTTATTAAAGCCACTAATAAAAAGCATTAAATGCGTATTTTTGGTTGCTACTCCATATCTTGAACTCAGGTTAATAAGTCAAAACGATAAATAAATGGTAGCGTTCAACCCCACACGCCTGCAATTTTTTCATGGCAAAAACGGCAACAGCCCCGGCGTATAAAATTCTTCCACACCACAAAGCCGGTACGTTCAACCAGCAATTTGTTACAGCGGGGACAATAGGTATTTTCTCCCTGCAGACCGGGATTATTGCCAATGTATAAGTATTTCATTCCTGCCTTTTCGGCAATTTGTGCCGCATCCAGTAAAAGGTTTTCCGGTGTGGGGGCTGTTTGCTGAAGTTGGAAGGTTGGGAAGAAACGGCTGAAATGAATGGGTGTATCTTCAAAACCGTTTCGCACCAACCAGTCGCACATCTGTTTAATCATCTCCGGATTATCGGTAGTACCCGGTATCAACAGGTTGGTGATTTCAAGCCAGACACCCTGTTCTTTCAACGTTTTTAAAGTCTCGAGCACGGGATGCAGCCGACCCCGGGTCAGTTGGTGATAAATGTCATCGTCGAAACATTTCAGGTCGATATTGGCGGCATCCAGGTAGGGACAAAGATCGAGCAGGGGTTTTTCATTGATATAACCGTTCGAAATAAGCACCGTCTTCAGGCCTTTCTCATGAGCCGCTTTCGCCGTATCGTAAACATATTCGTAAAAGACGGTCGGTTCGGTATACGTAAAAGCAATGCTGTTCGACCCGTGACGCAAGGCTTCATTGATCAGGTCATCCGGTAACAAATCATAGGGACCGGTCGGTTGGGGTGATGCTTGCGAGATTTTCCAGTTCTGGCAATTAAGACAACGAAAGTTACAACCGGCCGTTGCCAGGGAATAAATCTTTGTTCCGGGGAAAAAATGAAACAAGGGTTTCTTTTCTATCGGATCAACACCGACAGAACAGGGATTTCCATAAGCCAGGGTATATAAAAAACCGTCCCGGTTCACACGCGTCCGGCAAATCCCTGTTTTTCCATCCTGCAACAGGCATTGATGCGGGCAAAGCAAACAGCGAACCACCTTGTCAGGAAGTCTGTACTGATACTTAGCAAAACGGCTGTTATGATCCAACGCAATTGTTTCCATTTGTGAAAGATTTTTTTAAAAGAAAAATGGATATTGGTTGATTGGTTAATTAGTTGATTAGTTAATTGGATAATTAGTGATTAGTGATTAGTAAAAGTAGAATGGAAAATAGTAAATAGTAAATGATTAAATGGTAAATGAATAAATGAATCTAATCCCAATTGTAAATTTTTAAATTGTAAATTTTTAAATTGTAAATCGTAAATTTTAAATGGTAAATGATTTCAGGGTTTAAACTCCACCGGAATCAGATACTCACATTCCGTCTTTTTCCCCTCACAGATGGCCGGATACCACACATCAATCAGTTTCACCACCCGCAACGCTTCCTCGTCGAACAATGTAGACGCCTTCGAATCCAGGCGGTAACCCAGAATTACACCCGTGCGGTCAATGTGTACCGACACCACTACCCGACCCTCCTGATGTGCCTTCTTTGCTTCCGCAGGATATTGCAGATTCCGACTGATAATAAAATTCAAATCGCCGTACAGGGGGAAAGGAGGCGATGACACTTCCTTTTTCATCCAACCCACGGCTGTCTTTACCCGCAATACGGTCGAATCATTTGCATTCCATTTATATTCCACCAGACTAT
>JAQTOL010000293.1 GCA_028748945.1 Paludibacter sp. | reverse complement strand
CATCATTTGAAACTTTTTTGTACTTATTGAATCCAATATCTGTCCTTCTGAATTAATTCTGATTAAAATTGATTTTTGAAATTCATTAGGGAAACCATCAGAACCCTGTATTACAAATTCATTTTGATTATGAAAAATAAAACGATCCAGCCAACAATTAGTTGACCCTCCAAATCTTTTAGTCCAAATTGTATCTCCTAAAGCATTGGTCCTAATTATCTGACAATTGACAACATTGGGTACAAAAGTTTTACCGGTTCTACCTACTATTAAAAATCCTTCATCATTTAACTGAATCAAATCGAATCCTGCTTCTTCAAAAGGGTAATCGCTATGTTTATAAGTAAGACTGGAAATTTCATTTCCATTTGAATCATTCTTTTTTAAAAATACCTGATCGTTATTATAAGTGCCGGTTGTAGCGAAGCCACCAACTGCCGTAGATACAATTTGATATTGATTGTAAATTTGATCAATCAAATTTTTCGACCATTGTTGTTTATAATTCCTGTCAAGTTTTATCAATTTGGACCCAAAAAGTAAATAACCTCCATCGTTTGTTTGTATTATATTAGTCGTACGGTTATCTTGAAACTCAATTTTTTGAATTTGCTCACCATCTTGATTAATTAACAAGGTTGAAGAATATAAAACATCCCCACCTTGCTCAATTGAACAGATACAAACATATTTTCCATCTTCTTTTTGAAGTATTTTTGTAATATTGGCCGAGTAAAATGAAGTTCCCCAGCCTGTACCGGAAAAAAGATTGCCCCATTCATAGTTGTTTCTTGTCCATTTTATGTCAAATTTGTAGTCTGCTTTGATTATTGTTGTTTTGTTATTGTAAGTTCCTGTTATAAGTAATCCACTATCTTGAGTAAAGAATACATTATCTACAGTATTCAGTTTAAAGTCTACTGAAGACGGAATCAGATTTCTATTGACAATAGTGTTATCGTCTTCATTTGAACAACCAATAAATAAATTAAAAATTAAAAATATCGTAAATAACTGATTGAATGTTTTCATAGAGTTTTTATTATACAGACGGATATTAATTGTAAAACGTTGCATCGATTTTTGTTATTGAACTCTTAATAGGATTCCTTCTTCTGATTTTCCTGTTTTAACGGGTTTCTGTTTACATTGAATTCATTCAGGAATTTCTTTTAATAAGATATGTAAATATTTTATTTTTCCGGTTCTTTTTTAATAAAACGTTTGAGCAGCAGCAGGAAAACAAAATAGATTAAAAACGGCACAAACAGAATGATTTGGATTAAAATCAGCAGTACTTTAATCATGAAAGTCTTTTTTATTTTCGGTACTGCTTCGGGTTCAGCTATATTCAACGGTATTTCAACCTGAACCGTTTGTTTGGGTTCAATTTTATAATCAAGCAAATTCATATATTTAATCAGGAGCCCGGACGAAAACGAGGATTCGTTTTTAGTGTTTACATAAATCATTATTTTATCCGTCTGAAATAAATCGCCGCAACCGGCACGTGTAAACAGATCGGCCAGCACCGGATTTTCACGAATATCGGTTTGCAAAAAGGTACTTAGCCTGTCAATGGCCAGGTATTTTTTATCAAACATATTCAAACCGGTCAGCTGTGAGAGTTTCTGACCTTCGGGCGTTCCACTGAAGGTTATAAAAAGAAAGGTCCGAATAACGATCGTGTTTTTTTGCAGGGTAGCCACTACATATCCCATTTTCAAACCATCGATTCGGTATTCAATCAGCAATTCGTTGTTGCGAATCAGTACTACCGGGTTGACATTGATGGACTGGTTGAGATTGAGTATGCACATGGGTTCGGGCAGGCCATCGATACGTTCCTTCAACCGTCTCAGGGCATGTGACTGAATATACACATCCAGTTTTTTATCGGCATCTTCGTCCCGGCTTCCCCAGGTGGCGGGAGCAAGTGCCGCCCAGATGATACCTTCGTCCGTACCCGGAAAGCCTACCCGGTAAACGGGACGAGAGCCTTTTTCGAAAACAAAATTGAGGCTCTGCGACTTTACAACATGTAAAATGATAGTTCGCCGCATACGTTCATCACCCTCAAAATTTGCTTTTTTTATATTCATCCAATACAGGTTCCGCTCCACACTGCTACACATAAACGACAGGAAATATATCAGTTCTTTCAATTTGTTTCCGGCTGCTTCCACCGAATTTATAAAGTTATCCTGATAGAAATCCGAAAGGTGGCTAAAAATTTCGTAGACTTCGGATGGCTGATGGTATTTGGTGTAAGCTTTCAGGTTTTTTTTATTACCCGTTGCATTTATTAAATGAATCAACGGTTGCCATATCTCATAAAAATCGATAATCCGCATTTGATAATCTGTTCCTTCGATTGAAACGCGGGAATCTTTACACCAGTCGTACATCGACATTTGAATGGCTTTTAATTCTTTGGAGGTAAGAGGACACTCTTCGGCCGCTTTCAGATTCAGAAACTGACCCCTGAAACAAAACAAAAGATCGAGAAACGCCGGTGAAAATTTAAGATAGGCTGATCCCAGCCCCATCTCATTCAGCAATTTACGAACACGAAGCAGAAACTCATTTCGGTGATGGGCTTCTAGCACTTTTGTAGCGTGAAAATTTGGTTTCTTCATAGCTATCTATCGTGTCCGGATAATAAAAACGATAGTCCCATGCGGGTGGGACTATCCATAAAAAAGACTTGGAAATTATGTAGTTGGGGTATTGTCGTCCTTATCGTCTTTACCCGGATTGCGACGACGGTTGATGGTCGCTTTATAATAATCAATCTGGTAGTTTACTTTGTCGATAAACGTGCTGTAATCGGCTTCACCGTTTAATAAAACCTGGGCATTGATGATGTAGCATATATTTTTGAATAATCCGTCTGTGATTACTCTGGCTGCCCGTACATCGCCGCTGATCCGTAGAGCCACTTCGGAAGTCCGTGTACCGAAATCGGTGATAAAAGAATTGTTTGCCTCTTTCAGTTTAGTCAACAGCAGGGTTCCGTTACACAAGGCAACATCAGCTGCATAGTTATTTTCGAGTTGATTTACCAGACTGGTCAGGGTTTCACTTTCATGGTTATAAGGCTGTTCACGCATATTGCCCACCTGATTGATAATCCGCATGATGCGGTTGGCAGCATCCTGTATAGCAGGATCGTAACTTTTCATACACGATTTGGTGTATAACACGAATGAACTGTAGAGTTGATCGCGGAACATATCCGAATCCTCTATGGTTTTGGTATGCTGGCTGCCTTGTTCCACCTCTATGGCCGCAAGTTCAGCCGTAACCGCATCTACATACGATTGAGAAAATTTGATAACTCCCAGCTTTTGGGCTGTCTCGGTAATAAGTTCGTTCCTCACAGCCGTGTGGAACTGACCATGCTCATTGTTTTTAAAATGAGAAAAGTCCACTCCATTGATCTTTTTCATAGAAATTCTCTTTTAAGGATTAATAATCTTGTTGATTGTTATATATCGGGCAATTAAGCTGATATTTATTATCCTGAATCTGGAAAATGACTTAAAAAACCTAAAAATACTGAATTGTAAACCATTGGGCGACCCCGAAACCTGTCTTTTATCGCGGGGAACACTTTGGGTTGCCCCTAAAGCTTGTCCGGTATCGCGGGGAACAAATTGAGTTCCCCCAAAGTCTTGTCCGGCATCGTGGGGAACAAATTGGGTCGCCCCAAAGTCTTGTCCGGCATAGGCGGCAATATATTGGGTAGCCCCAAAGTCTTGTCCTGCATCACGGGGAACCTATAGGGTTGTCCCAACGTCTTGCCGCCATCTGTTGCCAATAAAACGGGCGAACCCAATGGAAAGGCACTTCCGGATATATGTTTATATATGTCAACTCAGCTTGTACGGGCAATTCACGCCAGAATTGCATAAACGATTGTTTTCCAGTTTTTATTTGGTTAAGCGTTAACGTTGCAAATATATATTTATTGTCAACAAAGTGTTCTATAATTTGTATAGATTATATATATTTATATGTAATTAACATACGTGATTCTCGTTCAAATATAGCAAAACAGCGGCTGAATTGAGTTTGGAACGGGTAGGGGGTGTAAAAAAAATCGTGCTGATTGATGCCAATGGGTTATACCGACCGAAGTGTTTATTTTAGCTTTATTAAATTTCTACCAAAGACAGATATTGTTTTTATAATTAACGAATATCCCGGTTTATTTTTTTGATTCTGTGCCTTAGATTGGCTAATCAGCTTTACAATCAAAAAAAATCCATCCCGAAAATAATCGGGATGGATTTTTGATTTGATTTATAGGGTTACATTCCTGCGTCGGCAGGGCGGGGAGGTATGCTTAATCACAGACAAATCATTAATTTTTAATTCCAGATTTCGTTCATTTCTGTGAGTACTATTGGCTTCCCATCAGTTACAATAATTGTGTGTTCGTGTTGAGCCATAAACCCGCCTTTATTCCCTACCATGGTCCAACCATCTCCTAAAGTCTCAGCAGACGTTGAAGTGGTTGAAATAAACGTTTCGATAGCAACAACTGAGTTCTTACGGAATCGGGCGGTATTCTGTTTATCCCTAAAATTAGGTATTTCATCCGGTTCTTCATGGAGTTTTCGTCCGACACCATGTCCGGTCAGATTTTTGATTACTTTGTACCCTCGTTTTTTTGCTTCTGTTTCTATTAAAAGTCCTATATCCGAAATCCGTACACCCCCTTTTATA
>JAQTOL010000292.1 GCA_028748945.1 Paludibacter sp. | reverse complement strand
AATTGCCAAACAAACAATGGATGCTTATGCAGCAAGTGAAACACCCGCAGCTCGCGCCGAAATGGCAACCTTTGTTGCAGGGAAAAATGAATTATTCCCGATACCTGCAGCTGAAATTGATTTGGATCCTTTAATGGAACAAAATCCAAATTATTAAAAAATGAAAATGAGAAAATAATCAGTTTGAAAAACTGATTATTTTCTAAAAAACAATGATTTTACTAAACACTTTATTAATAAATTAAATTTTTTATCATTATGAAAAAACTTACTTTTTCTATTATGTTGCTTGCCATTTGCGCATTCGCAACAAGTGTACATGCACAGGATGACTTTACAAAAGGGAACAGTTACCATCTGATTTTCTTAGATGCAACAAGTGGAGCTAAAATTCCTGCTGCAAATATTGCGCATGATTTTCGTGTGGATGACACGAACAATTTCTTGTACATCTGGAGCTCAACCTACAACGATTTAGGTTCATCTGGACCAAATTCAGAAGGTGAAATTGAATCGTATATTAATCTATCGGTGGCATCTGTTGGTTGGTCAGGATTTGGATTCTCCGGACCTGTGGCTAAAGATATGACAGCTGTAACCTCCAATTACACCTTACATATTGCCATGAAAGCAACCAATTCTGCTTCACATATTATTGGTATGGATGGCCCTGGAGGTTTGACAGCCAGAATTTGTATTGGCTCAACAGCCTTTGTTGATGGAGCTAATGTATATCAACCTTACGCAAACTTTACACGCGATAATAAATGGCATGTAATTGAAATTCCTATGTCAGCATTTTTTAATCTTGGTCTTCGTTACCCTGAAGCCGTTCCAGCAAATGCAAATGTATTATATGTTTTAAGCGGTGGTGTCTCCGGAACAGCTGTTACCATGGATGCTATTTATGTTTATAATAAAAATACCACAGGAATAAACGATGTAAAGGATACTAAATTAGACGTTCTGATTTCATCCAAAACTCTTTCAGTAGTAGGAGCAACCCAACCTATCGAATTGTATAGTATTACCGGTTCAAAAATCAGAACATCCAATGAAAATATCATGGATATTGAAGGTATACAGAAGGGAATTTATATAGTACGTTGCGGTCAACTAACTAACAAAGTTGAAATCAGATAAATATTAAAGTACGAATTATTCTGAAACTCATTTATTCAACCATAGCATACAAACTATGGTTGAATAAATTCTTTAAACAAAAGCATGCTAAATCAAAGATACTTAAAACAAACACTCATACTATTACTTAGTTTGATGTCAATATTTGCCTGGTCACAAACCTACAATTTGGTTTATGATGATGAATTTAATGGCGATACACTTGATTTGACAAAATGGAATATTCAGGTAGGATATGCTCCAAATCAAGAAAAGGAGTACTATACAAATGGTAATAATATAAGGGTTGAAAGCGGGAATTTGATTATTTCTGCTAAAAAGGAGAATGTTGTTACAGACCGAAACTACTCGTCAGGACGTATATATTCTAAAAGTAAAGGATTCCTGAAATATGGTAAGGTTGAAGCAAGAATAAGTGTCCCATCGGGAGCGGGAACCTGGCCTGCCTTTTGGATGATGCCACAATCAAGTGTTTATGGTAGTTGGCCCAAAAGTGGTGAGATTGATATTATGGAACATATTGGCTCCGACCCCAGAATGACTTCACATGCTGTTCACACAGCTTTGAAAAATGGAAGTTTAGGAAATAATTGGTTTACAAAGGTCTATAAAGACAGTATGGAAAACAACTTTCATATTTATTCTATCAATTGGGATCCCGATCAAATTTTATTTTACATAGATAATATCAAGACTGCCACCCTATACCGAAATTATACTGATACTTACACCGGATGGCCATTCGATCAGGAATTTTATGTCATTCTGAATTTGGCTGTTGGTGGTACAATGGGCGGAACTATTGATGATAATATTTTTAATAATCCGGTAGAACTGAAAGTAGATTATGTAAGACTTTACCAACTCGCAACTGCTATTGATGAAGTTCATGATTCTAATGTGAAGGTTTTTCCTACAAAATTTAGTGACAAAATAAGTATTGATGCTGATGCTCCGACAAGGATTAAGATTTTTGATAACATTGGGAAAATATTGGTGGATAGAAAAATATCCGGAAACGTAATTATAAATACATCAAATTTTTCGAACGGGATTTATTTCCTTCAAACCGATACCAAAACATTTAAATTAATCAAATAACCTGTTTATATGAGAATCTCAAAAGTTGTTTCCACAATTGTCATTATTTTATTAATAGTTCAGGGAGTTTTCTCTCAGAATTATACTAAACAAATAAGTACCGGTGATTATAATCTGGTATGGCAAGATAATTTTGATGGAAATACACTTGATGAAAAAAATAACTGGAACATTGAAGTAAATGGAAATGGTGGAGGAAACTCAGAACTTCAGTATTATCGTCGCGAAAATATATCTGTAGGTCCAGAGCCGGTTAGTGGTGCAAACTGTCTGATTATAACTGGAAAAAAGGAAAACTATCTAGGTAAAACCTGCACTTCCGGAAGACTCACTACTCAAAATAAAGTGACATTTCAGTATGGAAAATTAGAGGCACGCATTAAACTTCCCAAAACAGCAAATGGTTTATGGCCTGCATTTTGGATGCTTGGAACCGATATTCCAACTGCAAGTTGGCCTGCATGCGGGGAAGTTGATATTATGGAAATGGGAAGCAGAGCAGGGATCAATGCAGGTACGCAGGATAAATATTTTAGTGGTGCCTGCCATTGGGGAAATTATGTAAATGGTTCATATCCTAATTATGCAAAAGCCACTACGAATAGTTATGGATTGCAGGATGATTTTCATCTTTTTACTCTGATTTGGGATCCTCAGTACATAAGTATGTATCTCGACTTGGATAAATATCCAAATGCTGCCCCTTATTATAAAATGGGAATTACCGCAAAAACCACGACTCAGGATCCTTATGAATATTTCAATAGTGATTTCTTTGTCCTTTTTAATCTTGCCATAGGAGGAAATTTTCCACAAATATGGGATGTCAATCAAATAACTGCCTTGAATAATGGAGATGTAAAAATGTATGTTGATTACGTAAAACTCTATCAACGTGGGGATATCGGTCAAACATTTACCGGACCGGCATTAACTGAATTACATTCAATTCAGGCAGCAAACAAATTTAAGGTTTATCCAAATCCATTTACGGATGAGATTAATATTGAAGGTTCGTCTAAGCTTGTTAATGCAATTATTTTCAATCTGTCAGGTCAAAAATTAGTTGAATCAACAACAAACAAAATAAATACATCAACTCTTCAAAGTGGAAATTATCTACTGAAAGCTATTGATGTAAATGGAAATTCAGAAACTCAAAAAATTACTAAATAAATTATCAAAAATCTCTAAATTATTAATATTTAAAATTTCACATCATGAAAAAAATTACTAAAATCTTTCTCTTACTAGCCGCGATAGTGGCTTGGGGGAATGTGGCAAATGCCCAGAATAATGAATGTGCAGGAACCTCAATTGAAACATCGACTCCTGCACAAGGTACATTTACATTGGGTTATAGTTACTCGTTTACTACTTCCGGAACAGATGTTATTGTAACTTTTGAATTATTAGACAATCAATCAGGAGTTGTAGCCTATGCATGGACATACAATCCGGGTTTTGCTGAAACTTCAATGACTTTAGTTTCAGGTGAAAAATTTACAAAAACATTTACCGGACAAACTATTGGAGCTTCATTCAATGTGGCATGTAAATTTGCTTATGCCGGCGGAATGGCTGTTACCAAAACATTTGCTTATACTATCGGTAGCGATTGTGGAGCTTCGACCGATACTCAGGCACCTACTGCATTTACTGCAACAGCAGGAGCATTAACCAAGAGCACTGTTGAATTATTGATGAATGCTACTGACAATAATGGCGGTCAAATTACCTACACTATTTCTTATGGTTCGGGACCAACTGTTTTAACTACTTCTGGTATTTCAGGAACTCAGAAATCGTACATTGTTTCCGGGTTAACCGCTTCAACATCATATAATTTCTCCGTAACAGCAAAAGATGCAGCCACAAATACAGCGGCTAATAGTCCAATTTTATTTCAAGCAACTACTGCAACACCTGAATATACTTTAACCTCATGGCCGGCACCTTCAGGTGGAACAAGTGTTGATAATTTAACTGATGGTGTAGCTTCAACAAATTGGTCAGTTGCGACTAAAACGGTGTCATATTTGACTTTTGCATATGTCACTGCAAAAGAGTTTAACACAATTACACTTACTTCAGGAGCAAATACAGGACGTAATCCCAAAGATTGGACTATCGAAGCATCGAATGATACGGTAGTTAACGGATGGACTACGTTGGATACCCAAACCGGCCAAGTTTTTGCTACGACAACAACAGTAAAAGCGTATAGTTTTGCAAACACAACAGCCTATAAATATTACAGATTACATACCACTGCAGTAAATGGTTCCAGTTCTACAACAAATTTAGGAGAATTAGCTCTATCAAAAATAGTTCTCGACACTCAAGCACCAACTGCTTTTACAGCTACTACTGGAACTATCGGATCTAACAATGTGGAATTATTGCTGAATGCTACCGATGATTCAGGTGCAATATCCTATACAATTAGTTATGGTGCCGGACCAACAGTTGTTTCTACAAGTGGAGTTTCT
>JAQTOL010000291.1 GCA_028748945.1 Paludibacter sp. | reverse complement strand
CTTCGCCGTATTATAATAATAGACTCCCATCTGCGGACCTTGCGCATATCTTCCGATAAATAAGTCGTTACAACGTACAGACACCCGTTGTCCCAAAGGATATATACCTGAACGGCTACCTGCGTCGATAGAAATTTTCATTGCATTTCCATTTGCACCTTCTTCCTGCACCACGATGTATTTGTAAATGTTACCTTCATTATCCGACGAAGTAACAATACCATTTATAATAATATCGTTTGCTGATCCGATTGAATCGGCTACAAACAATCCGGATGATTTCAAAAAGTCCGTTTGTAATTGGCCAATGGTATAAGTTGTTACCCATTTTTCACCCATCAGTAAGTCGGGCGAAATAGGATTAAATTCTGTTTGCGCACAACCGCTCAACAAAGCTACAAGTGCAATAAAAGCACCGGTTATTTTCTTATTTTTCATTTCTGTTTAATTATCTGATTATATATTTGTGTCATTCTGAAAAAAATTAAAACTTATATCCAACATTAAAGAACAGGTTGAATCCCCAGGCATAATAATATTTAGATGGGAATTTGTTCAGGCTTGCCGGATCTATAGCTCCATCTAATAAAGGCAAGCGGGCTTGCTGGTATCCACCGGTAACCATGCTTGTATTATTCAATATATTACTTACACTCAGGTTAAAGTTCAACGATCGACGGTTTTTCAAATAAATCATTTTTCCCACCGAAGCATCCAGCATAAAACCACCTTTCAGTTTTTCCTGGGTACCTAAAATCAACAATGAATTCTTAGCAGGGTCAGGATCGGTTGAATATTTAGCGACATTACTCTTTGTAAAACGATTTGGCGCAAAATCCAGGTAATTATTATCAAAATAATTCAGTGTAATATCAGCAAACCACATCTTGGAATTGAAATAATCCAACGTAATATTGGCGGCTAACTGAGGACCGTTTGAAACTTTCAATCCGTTCGTCATAACAGTATCTTTCAAATCGGCAAAGGCACCGTTTTCAGGACTCTTAATTCCATAAGCATTATTGGTATAATGATAGTCTGCATAAGTACCTGCCATCGATATAGAAAAACTATTATTTAATTTAACCGAAAGACCGGCTTCGATACCTTGATGAATTTTATCCGATTTAGTTAAGATATGATTGATAAAAGTTCTGTATTCATCATCATAATATCCCAGCATTTCGGAACTTCCCAAAATATGCGTACGGAATCCGCTGATTCTTCCCCGAACAGTTGGGAAAGTGAAAGCATAAGTCAAATCGTAAGACAGAATTTTTTCGCTCTGCAAATTCGGAATGCGAGTATCTTTAATACGCTCAGATACATACGAGTTATTTGCCAAAGGAGCTCTTGTTTCGGCAATAGCATTCAAAATTAAACGATTACGTCCATCAATCTTATAAGTAGCTCCTGCTTTAAGCGATGGATCTGTAAAGAACCAGGTTTTCCCCTGACCATAGGATATTTCGTTTATAGCAGTTGCCCGGCCATTTTCCATATGACCAAAACGGGAAAATTGGGTATATGTTACTTTCCCTGCATAGAAAATATCCAATTGGGGTAAAATCCATTCGTTTTGTATAAAAGCCGCACCGTGAAAAATATTCATATCATAGTTATAACCGAAAATATCTCCGGTTTTTATCACGGCATTCGGATTACGAAGATCATTTTGTATTATGTTAGAATTAGGAAAATCACGTTCCGAGAATTGGTCAATGTCTATCCATTGTTTTCCACCCAAAAGGTCTTCCATCGTTTTATAATGCATTCCTTTGGCATATTTTGCTTCAACTCCGGCAGTCAGTTTCAATTCTTTCTTAATCTGATTTACATAAGTTGAATTTAAGGTTGTTTCCATCAAATCATTATGACGACGTTCTACCACATATTTTGCACTTCCGGTAGGATCAACCACATTGTTTCTGTAATTGGCCTGATACAGTGATGCCCAATTGACCTGAGAAACATTATCGTTGTTTTCCCACATCTGAGCAATCTGATCTTTTAAATAGGCATTGGTTTGAAAACTTGGTAAATAACGATAGTAATCCGGACGAGGATCAGGTGCATTGTAAAACCCAATAGCTGAATTACTGTACAAACTGTAATGGTAGGCAATACCCGTACGTAAGCGTTGTTTTTCATCAATTTTAAAATCGTGCGATAAAATTACTGTCGGATCAAAACTCTTTACAACCCTTGAGTTACGTTTTTTTCCATCCTGATAACCCCAATACGGATTATAATAGATGGAACCGGCTAAATCGTAAACTTCCTGCGTCACACCTCCCTGTTGAGCACGTTGTGTAGGTGCACCAAAAGTTATTAATGACAGGCTGTGTTTTTTATTGAACACTTTTTCAGCTGAAAAGAAGTAGCCTGCCGAGTTATAAAAAGTTCCTTCAACAATTCCTTCGTCGGCCCAACGTACAACTGCCGATCCGGCAAAAGCCCAGCCATTCGGCATTAGCCCCGTAGCATAGGTATATTGTCCTCTTAATTTGTAGGCACGATTTGTATAAGCCAAACTGGCTTTACTACCGGTTGCGAAGGCAGTTGCATTCGCATTTATATTTGTATTACTTCCAAGATTGCCATAACTAAATGAATTTGCTTCGAGGCCGTTTACTATATCCTTATTACGCATGGCATCATTTAAACCACCCAGCATTGAATAATTAAAGCCACCTCGTTCAAGACCGTTAAAATGTACTCCATTTATATAGGTAGACTCAAAATCCTGATCATATCCACGGGTACGAAAACGCACCGGACTGAAGGAAAAACTGGCCTGAGAAGCATATACATCTCCCTTTGAAGATAAAGAAGCCGATGCGGTTTGTGTTGCTTTCCCTTCATCATCGCTCATTTGCGATTCACTGAGTTGAAGAATTATGTCTTCCTTCACTTCTTCCTGTACATCGGCTTTCAAGGAATATACTCCCAAATCATTAACATTATCTTTCTTCAAATTTATCAGTTTAATTTGAGTAAAATAACCATCGCGCGAGATACTGATTTCTTCATCTCCGGCAACCAAAAGACTTAAGGTAAACTCTCCTTCCGCATTTGTCTGTGTGGAAATATTTTGTTGTAATAAGGTGATTTTTACACCGGGAAGTGGATTTCCGGTTCCATTATCTTTCACTACTCCTCTGGCAGAGGTTTGCGCCAAAAGTGAGAATGAAGTAAAAAATGATACAAAAAGCATCAGAGATAGTTTTCTCATACGATAGTTTCTTAATTATTTAATATTTATTTGCAGTAATTTTTATTTTCTTTTATCCTACATTAAAAGGGGGCGCAATTTACAATCTTTTTCCCAAATATCACATAAATATTCAAGAATAAATTATTACTCATTCAATCTTTCATCCCGAAAATAACTATATTTATAATTTCATTTCTTACCGAATTTCAATTTGAACTGATTTTCATATAGTTGTATATTATTTTATTTATATTACATATTTTCTTGATTCGTCACATCGGTAACGTAGTAAACAGGATACATCATATCAATTTACAATCTCATGATTATATGTGATTTAAGATGTAGAAATCAATTTTGTTACAATAAAGTATAATCTTGAGTTAGCCTAAAGTTTGTATTACAATTTTAATATCAGATGATTTCAAAATCATATAATAATTTCAATAATGCTTTTTACTTTCATTTTTTTTTCTCACTTTTGTCGCCACTATCGAATATAAATATTCCAAATTTTAATAACCAGCATGAAAAACAAGTTTTCAATTCATTTGGCTTTTGCATTCTCGTTTATTTTTATTTTTTCGGGGATTGCCCAAAATTCAGTCACGAAAAAATCGACTGATAAAGTAAAAGTAAAACTTAGTTGTGTGGCATTTTATAACCTCGAAAATTTATTCGACACCATCAATAACGAAAATGTAAATGATGAAGAATATACACCCGAGGGTCCAAACAAGTGGAATTCTCAAAAATACAATGCAAAGATTCAGCATATGTCCTACGCCATTTCTCAAATCGGATTGGATTATTCACCTGTCGGTGTAGCGTTTATTGGTGTATCTGAAATTGAAAACCGCGGAGTTCTGGAAGATTTGATTAAGCAGCCGGCATTAGCAAACCGTTCCTACGAAATAGTACATTATGATAGTCCCGATCGTCGTGGGGTTGATGTTGGGTTACTATATAACCCGAAACTATTTATTGTTACAAACAGTAAATCATACCGTTTACATACTGCAAATCCGAATTTCCTGACCCGGGATCAATTGATGGTAAGCGGTTATCTGCAAGGCGAAAAAGTACATGTTATTGTTAATCACTGGCCATCACGTTATGGAGGGGAAGATGTTTCACAACCAAACAGGATTGCTGCAGCCGGTTTAACCCGCTCCATTGCAGATTCTTTGTTCCGTGTCGACCCGAAAGCCAAAATTATAATTATGGGTGACCTGAATGATGATCCGTCAAATGAAAGTTGTGCCAAAGTGCTGGGAGCTAAAAAAGAACTAAGCGATGTAAAAGAGGGCGATTTGTACAATACGTTGTGGAAAACGTTGGATAATAACGTTGGTTCATTGGCATATAATGATCGGTGGAACCTGTTCGACCAAATAATTATTTCGTCCGAATTGGCAAAAGGTGATAAAAACAAATTACACCTTTGGAAAGCAGAAGTTTTTAATAAACCTTTCCTTACTCAGCAGGAAGGCAAATACAAGGGTACACCCTGGAGAACTCATTCGGGTGGAGTATGG
>JAQTOL010000290.1 GCA_028748945.1 Paludibacter sp. | reverse complement strand
AGCACAGATCGATGAGAATACCTGTGCCGTTTTTCTCGAAATAATTACCAATCCGCAAATGGAAGTGGCCGACCTGAAAGCCCTTTCCGTTATTGCCAAAAAAGCCGGTGTGCCGTTGGTTGCCGATACCACGATAATTCCTTTTTGTGCTTTTAAAGCCAATGATTTTGGAATAGATATTGAAATAGTATCGAGTACCAAATATATTTCGGGAGGTGCTACCAGTCTTGGCGGACTGATAGTCGATTATGGTAATTTTGATTGGATGGCTTCTCCGAAATTGCATGTCGTGGCGAAGGAATTTGGAAAGACAACTTTTACCGTGAAACTCCGAAAGGAAATTCACCGGAATCTGGGTGCCTATATGACTCCGCAGGTTGCTTATATGCAAAACCTGGGATTGGAAACCCTGAGTCTGCGATATGAACGTGCCACCAAAACCTGCAAACAACTGGCAGAACAAGTGTCCGGACTCAAAGGAATTGAATCGGTGAATTATACGGCATTGCCCGGCAATAAGTTTTTTGAAATCAGCCGGGCACAATTTGGTGAGCAACCCGGAGCCATGTTTACCTTTAATCTGGCATCGCGCGAAGCCTGTTTCAGCTTTATGAATAAACTGAAAGTAATCCGTCGCGCCACCAACCTGTTCGACAATAAATCGCTGGCTATTCATCCCGCAAGTACCATATTCGGCGGTTTTACCGAAACGGTACGCAAGGAAATGAATGTATCCGATAAAACCATTCGTATTTCGGTGGGACTGGAAGATGTGGAGGATTTGTATGCCGATATGGTTCAGGCCATTCAATAAACCCCTGACCCCTAAAGGGGAATACAATATGAACCCGCGAATTGAGTAATCGATTTGCGGGTTTTTTCTTTTTCCCTATTGGATTTGTGTATTTTCACCGTTCCACCGGATTTGCACCCGACTTTAAAGTAAGTTGTATCCTGTCAAGGGAAAAACATCAGCAACACCTTATCTTCTGCTAAATAACTCCGGCATGGAAATTCGTTTTTAGTTTTAACATCAAACTGCAGCTTTCTGCAAATCGGCCAGTATTTTATATGAATTTAACCGTGCCTCATGATCGTAGATATGCGAAACAATCATGAGTTCATCAACCTGAGTATCATCCACAAATTTTGTTAAACTGTCTTTTATTTCCTTCGGGTTACCTACAAATGAATAGGTTAAGAATTGCTGCATCAAGGGTTGAAGTCCGGAATCTAATTTAAATGAGTGATCGGGTACCTGCAGCGGATGACGGTTGTTGGTGAAAATACCTATAAACATCTTTTTCATGGATGTAGCCAGCAATTGTGCCTCTTCGGTGGTTTCTGCCGCAGTTACATTAACACACGCCAGGACATAAGGTTCCTTCAACTGATCGGAAGGCACAAATCCGGACCGGTAGATCTGAAGTGCCTGATGGAGTTGCTGTGGCGCAAAATGACTCGCAAAAGCATAAGGCAATCCAAAAGCCGCTGCTAACCGAGCACTTTCAGTACTTGATCCCAATATCCAGACGGGGATATCAAGGCCTTCTCCGGGGATTGCCCGAACTACCCCGTTTTTGTTCTGAACCGAAAGGTACTTTTGCAATTCACTTACGGTATCAGGAAACTGATAGGCTGCCCGATCATCTCTTTGCAATGCTTTGGCCGTGGCCCTGTCTGTTCCCGGTGCCCGTCCCAGTCCTAAATCAATCCGATGCGGATACAGGGATGCGAGTGTCCCAAATTGTTCAGCGACAACTAGTGGTGAGTGATTTGGAAGCATTATTCCTCCCGAGCCAACCCGGATGGTAGATGTACCGCCGGCGACATGTCCGATTAAAACGGAGGTTGCCGAGCTGGCAACGCTGGCCATGTTGTGATGCTCAGCCAACCAAAACCGGTGATACCCCAGCTTTTCTACTGTTTGCGCCAGACTCAGGGTATTCCGGAATGACTCTCCCGGATTTTTTCCTTCCAGAATCAAGGCCAGATCTAAAACGGATAAGGGTATTTTATCGAATTCCTTTTTCATACGTTAATTATTTATTAAAATAACATGCGGGAACCCGAAAAGTTCTCCAACTAATGATTAGCTTAGTAATGTGCCATTTACTTATAAGTAATAAAAAATTATTGTTGATATATTTCTTAAAATTTTTGTTTCCAATGACCCCCAATCCCCAATCCCGATAGCTATCGTGGAGGGGCTTAAGAGTGCCACAAAGAAGCAATTTAGGTTTTATTATAGAGACTATGTCTTAAAGCCCCCATTTGGGGGTCATAACTAAAACATATCATTAAATATTATTGATTACATAGCCCGGATTCAGATTATAAATAAAACGCGAACCGGTTCTTTCGGTTCGCGTTTTGATTGATCATGCATTCTGTTTACACGGCTGGTTTTTCGTCCGGTTTCGGATGCGTGGCTGCATGCGATACAATAATGCGTGTGTTCTGATACTCGCCATAAAAGGTAGGATTCATTTTTTTGAAAGGTTCTATCAGGGGATCCAGGGTTTCTTTAATGAGCTTCAAAGATACATTCAATTTTCCTTTTATCTCGGTAGTAGCTTGTGAAGATTTAGCTTTGATATTGCGGATAGTCGGATTCTGATCCAAGTAGCTGTCGGTACTGTCGCCCAGATCGTCAATTTCATCCTGTGTAACACCCCAAACAAGTAATTCGGCAGGAATAGTCATTGCAGCAACATAAAGATCATGACCATACACTACCAAATCACTTTCACGCATATTCTTTATGGCCGATTCGGTCACCTCGCTTATTGTTTTCAGTTTGACATCATTTTTATCAATGCCCACCGCCGTCACGCCTGCTTTAACAACCAATAAATTGGCTATCATATCTTCCTTTTTATACTCTTTAATAGTATAATTGGGTTTAGTGCTCACTGCTTGCTTTTGTTTAAGCTCTTTTACCTCCACCATATTTTCTTTCAGTTTGGTGTTAACCGCCACAATGGAAGGTTTATCGCTTATCAATGAAGCGTTATCGTCCAATACTTTGGAGACACTTTCGATCATCTCCGATAAATCAATTTGTTTTCTGTTCATGATGTAAATTTTTTTTAAAGTTATCAGAATAAGTCATTTTAAATTTATATTTATTAGCCGGGGCTAAAAACATCAAGCCGAAAATTTATCATCTTCTATCGAAAACCGGACATCTGCTTCCGAAAACCGGATATTGCCAATCGAATTAACAATATTGTCTATCCAGACGGTTACACCTGTTCCCGAAAACCGAATAATGCCAATCTAATGATCAATATTGTCTATCCGGACGGTTACATATGCTTCCGAAAGTCAAACATTGCCTCCCGAATTAACTTTACTAACGATTTTATCGGATTTTATCGTCTGTAAAAGCAGCAACAGGACCATCTAACGCTCATTATCTGCTATCCAGCCGGTTGTACAGGGCAACGAAGGGTTGACACGAACCAAATGGATAGCGAAATATTTTATCGAAAAAAAAACATTGAAAAAAAGGGATCTATTGAATATTGCCGGCTCGGATTGTTGTACAACTGCTCGCTTTACTTTACTACCGGATAGGGAAGGGTTTATAAAAAGAATGCATTCTAATCCACTGATTGTCATAGCATCTAAATATGGTTGCAAATATAAATATATTTTTCTAAAAAGTGTAACATTTACCTTTTATATTTATTGTTATTTAACTATAAGTTTTGAGTAGACTAACTAAAGGTGTTGATAATGTGTTGCCGGTTTATTCGCTGTTATTCTTTCTTCAATAAAATTTGGTGAATTAACAACTATTTGTAACTTTGAGGCGTGAAAGAAAAAGTTTGACAAGATATAATCGAAATTAATTTTAAATAATACTACTATGAGAGTTACAAAAGTCAAAGTGAAAGACGGTGGAAAAGACAAAATGGTTTTGATTCACCGGAAAACAACAGGTGCCCAACTCGTTTACTCGGGACAGGCTGTCAGTAATGAAACCCACAAGATCCTTCCCGAAAAGAAGCGTGATAGCTTTGATTTAAGTATCTTGAATAAAACACTTATCAAGTTTGAGACAGTTAAGAAGCAAAAACTCAACATCGACCAATATAAGATTGTAGAAAAGATATTCAAATACCCCAAAGAAGAACTCCCAAGCCAAATAAAAGCCGAAGAAGTTTTGCCTTTTTTGAATCATAAGTTTCAGGAACCGGTGAAGTATTGGAAAGATGGAAAACCGGAAAGTTTCAATCTTACGTTGTTGATTGTGGAATCAGTAAAAGCACAAGACAAACGAAAACTTCAACCCTATTACGATTGGAAAGCATGGTATATCAATACTAAAAGCGATTTATTAAAGAAATCGATTGAAAACAACCGTATTGATCTGACCGAAAATTTAAGCAAACGCAAGAAAGCCTTGTTAGCGTGGGAAAACGATTTTACTACTCAAGGAAATATCGACCTCACTCATTTTCACAAGGTATATATGACTGATGTGCTTTGCAAAATGCTGCAGGAAGTCAAACCATTGACCGATGACAAAGGTAAAATAAACAGCAATGCTTATCACCGAGGATTAAAAAAGGCCTTGCAAACTCATCAACCGGCGATATTTGGTACACGTGAAGCTCCCAACGAAGCAAACCGAGCCAATGAACAATTGTCGATTTATCATCTGGAAGTGGTGAAATACCTGGAGCATTATTTTCCAATTAAAACATCGAAACGCCGGAATACGGCTGATGATATTGCGCATTACCTGAAAG
>JAQTOL010000289.1 GCA_028748945.1 Paludibacter sp. | reverse complement strand
TCATTGCATTCTTTTTATTGATATTTATCCCCTGCGGAGAATTTTATTCCAATTTTAATTGTTCACAGGTCAAATATCATTTTTGATAAATATCGGTGCATAGAATTATTTTTCCCGTAGGGAATATATATCCATAGAAAACGTTATAATATGGTTGAATTTCCCCGTAGGGGATAAACAATTTTGCCCGACAAACCTCATGGGTTGATTTGATATTCATCCCCTACGGGGAATTGGTTTTAATTTGCTATCTTTTTTCTATTGATATCAATCCCCTATGGGGAATTTTCGACATAATGTACCATCAGAAAGACATATACAATCGAAAGCTAATATCGGTGCATCTTATTAACACCATAGACAATTATTTTTCCCGTAGGGAAAATATATCCATAGAAAACATCATCATATGGTTGAATTTCCCCGTAGGGGATAAACAATTTTGCCCGACAAACCTCATGGGTTGATTTGACATCTCTTTTTCTATTGATATTCATCCCCTACGGGGAATTTTCCATTCAATGCATTCTTTCTATTGATATCAATCCCCTACGGGGAATTCGCCCCAAGCAAATATCACGAGCGAAGCGAGTATTCCCGCCGCAGGCAAATATCACGAGCGAAGCGAGTATTATCGCCCGAAGGGCAAATATCGCCGCAGGCAAATATCACGAGCGAAGCGAGTATTATCGCCCGAAGGGTAGCAATACGCTGAATTCGCTTCCTTCACCTTCGTGGCTTTTTACGCCCACTTCGCCTTTATGCTTTTCAACAATCGTTTTTACGTAATTAAGCCCGATGCCAAAACCGCTGATATTCGTATTCGCGGTATGTGCCCGGCTGTATTTATCAAATATAACCGGTAGTTTCTCCTGCGATATTCCGAATCCGTTATCTTTTATGGATACAACTATCCAGTGCCCGGTCTTACGGATGGTAATAATTATCAACACTTCTTTATTTGAATACTTAATGGCATTGTCAATCAAATTGGCAAAACATTGGTTTAATAAATTGGCATCGGCCTGCAACAAAATTTCGTCCGCTTCATAAACCGTTTGAATTTCCACCTTTTTTACCGGATAGCTTCCAAATTTATTTTTCAGCTCCTCAACCATTTTTTTCAGGTTAACCGGCTCCTTATTCAGCACCAGCAAACCTTCTTCCAGTTTCGTTAATGCCACTATCATATTGATGCTGTCATTCAGTTCCGATGTGGCGCTGATGGATCGGTTCACTAATAATTCATGTTTCTGTTTGTCCGCTGCAAAAGCCGGCATCGAAAGGCAATCCAGGTTAAATGACAGGCTGGCTACCGGACGTTTCAGCTCGTGGGCTATGGTTCCCAAAAATTCGTTTTTAAATGCCACCAATTGTTTTTGGCGGGCCAGGGTGCGGAGCAAAAACCTGAAAGCAAGCAGGCAAATAATGGATAGTAGCAGGGAGCTGATAAGCATCAGACTCATCCGCCGGATGATCAGGCCGAAGGGATTAATCAGTATTAATTGCAGGGATTCATTTTTATCGTAATCTATAATCAGCGATTTCGAGGGTATTTTCAGCATGGAAAAATAAACCTGATCTTTCGATTGGTCAACAACCTGATCGGTTTTATTGTCCACCACATGGATGGTGAAATCCGAACTGATGTTCCGGGTTTTAAGAATTGTACCGGTTATACTGTCTAAACGGATAATATCCAGCGGCACCAGGTTACTCACTACCTTATTTACCGCTAAATCGAATACTCCCAAAATATTTCCCTTCAAATCATGGGTGCTGCTGAAATCGGCTTTTACCGTATTCTCTTTAGTTGGCGGAGGGGGCACCACCACTCTTTCTTCACCCATTAAATACTTGAACTTATCGTGTCTGATATTTAATTCAGCCTTAAAAGCTTCCTGCAGGATGGTATCCGATTCGCGGACTAATCCGGCACGGGTAGTCTGAAAATAGTCATATACCAAATAAGCCTGGGATGCAAAAATCAATAGCAAACTGGCAAAAGCAAGATAGGAGTATTGTTTAGGGGACATCGTTTTTTATCAGTTATCACAAAATTCTAATATTCTTACTTTAAGACTCTTTTTAACAGCCAAAAGTACAGATAATTTATGAAATATCCATCTATTTTTTTTTAAAAGTATATCCTGTGAGTTTTATTTATATTTTTATTAACGTACAATTAATGTTTTTTATTTGAAATATTACAGCTTTCTGATAGCTTTGGTAATGCCTTGTGATTCAGTATTCGTAGAAAAAGTCATATCATTGCAGCATTATAAACCAATAAATTAATAGTATGAAAACACAAAAAAAGAGTGCAATTAGTTTTCAAAAATTGGATGCTGCACAGATGCAAAAAATTGGTGGTGGTGTATGGGTCGAAGTTACCGATCCCGATGGAAAAAAGACACTTATTTGGGTATAACAAAATAAGTGGTACAGCCTTTATCTGATTTGTTATTAGTAGTGAATCGTAAAAATTTGTCTTATCTAACCTAAATAAAAAATTAAGAATTTTTGAGTAAAACAGATTAGGTTTACGGACTGTACCGCTTTTTTTAATTCATTCAATGCGAAAGGATGAACACTTCATATGATCCATTTAATAAAAAATGCCGGAAATTCTATTTCAACCCTGAAACAAAGCACCTACTGCGATAGCTAATGTATTTCACCCCTGAAACAGATCACCTACTGCGATAGCTAATGTATTTCACCCTTGAAACAGATTACCTACTGCGATAGCTAATGTATTTCACCCTTGAAACAGATCACCTACTGCGATAGCTAATGTATTTCACCCCTGAAACAGATTACCTACAGCGATAGCTAATGTATTTCACCCTTGAAACAGATCACCTACTGCGACAGCTAATGTATTTCACCCTTGAAACAGATTACCTACTGCGACAGCTAATGTATTTCACCCTTGAAACAGATTACCTACTGCGACAACTAATGTATTTCAAGCCTGAAATAATGTTTCTATCATTTTCGACCAGATATATAGTTATCATTAAAATATCAACTTTAAAATTTCCTCATTATGAAAATCAATTTAGCACAATTAAGCACCAAAGATTTGGCTGCATTAAGCCAACGCACTATTGTTATTTCTGATGAACCTGCCTTTACCGTAGTAAAGGATAATCCCTTATTGGCTGCCGTAAAAACGGTGTACAACGAATACGATGCTGTTTATACCAAAAAAGCTTACAGTGGTAAAGGTGAATTGCTGATAGAAGCCGACAGCAATCGCGATGCACCCTTTGGCGGTTTCAAATTTATTTTGCTCGGTCATATAAAGGTGAGCAGTTCACCTTACCGGCAGGATGCCATAGACATTTATGCCATTGTCGAAAAATACGGTATCGATCTGGATCGCTACAAATGGGCCGAAGAAACGGCTCAAATAAAAAAGCTGATCGAAGAGCTGGATAAACCCGCAAATGCTGCTAAAATTGAACGCATGCAGTTAACTGCAGTGCTGAATCAGATAAAAGAGGCTCAAACAACATTCGAAGCCTTGTTTAATGAAATTATAGGAGAAAATGCCGAACTCCGCTTGATGGAATCGGCCACATCGTTCCGCAAAACACTCGAAACTGCCCTGCGCAATTATTTTAACGTGGTAAAAGCCATGAATCAACTCCCCGGATGGAAAGAGCTTTATGCCAAACTGGACGAAGCGGTAAAAGCCGCCAATAATAACCGGAAAAATCCTCCGAAAACGGATACGCCCCAGGCATAAAAATAATCATTTAAAACGAATCCCTGCCGACCGGATGGTCGGTGGGGATTTGAGCTATTAAAAAATAAGAAGATAAAACTTTAAAACCGAATCAGTATGTATCAATATTACTATGTAAACAAAAACGAACAACCCAATGGCGACCACGAAGTGCATACAATAAGTTGTCTCTATTTACCCACTACTGAAAACAGACTCTCCCTGGGTTCCTTCGACAATTGCGCCGATGCCGTACGTGAAGCAAAAAGAACGTTTCCGAAAGCGGATGGGTGCTTCTATTGCTGTAAGGAGTGTCATAAAAGCTAAATTATAATATTTAATTAAAAAAGGAAATTACTATTTTCTTCAATTATTTCATTGCCGAAATTTAATATTTACTTTCAACAAAACAAAAATAATGAATAAGCATTTTAGAAAAATTCCATCTAATATTCTTCAAAGAATTGAAGAATTTGAAAATGATTTCATCGTTGCAACGGTTTTAAGCTTAACGGAGGATGAACTAAAAAAGCCAATATTTTCAGATCTAAATTTCAAAATTGAAAATGGTCAAGTTTCTTTTATATCTGAATATGTCCCAAATATTCTTAAAGGTGTTTACAGCAGAAAAAATATTGATGGCTATCGAAAAAAATATCATGATTTACCGCAAGTATCTAAAACTTACTATGCAGGTCAAAAACCAATATTTGGTGATTTCACGAAGGGCACTTTCTCTCAATATATAACCAAAATGGTTATTGCTTATGAAGATATTGCTCCTAAAGAGATTTCAATATTAGTGGAATTACTTGAAACACAGATTGAAAATAATCAAACTCATTATATCTTCAAGATTTCATTAAGTCAGGTCTTGAATCGTAGAATGTCAGATTTTGAGGATGAATTATTCTTTAATATAAATTTATTACAAGAGAATATTGGTTCAGTTAACGTTTATCAAAGTTCAACAACTTTCGATGAATTTTTACAAACACTTCAAGTTGAGTGGGAATTATTACCTCCTGGTGAAATTGATATAGATTATGAAAGAATAACCAGAGGACTAAGAGGGC
>JAQTOL010000288.1 GCA_028748945.1 Paludibacter sp. | reverse complement strand
AACTACTCACAATGGTATAATGATCTGGTTATAAAAGCTGATTTGGCAGACAACTCGGCCGTACGCGGTTGCATGATAATAAAACCTTACGGTTACGCAATCTGGGAAAAAATACAAGCGGAACTTGACCGCATGTTTAAAGAAACAGGTCACGTAAATGCCTATTTTCCGTTGTTTATTCCCAAATCATTTCTAAGTAAAGAAGCCGAACACGTGGATGGTTTTGCCAAAGAATGTGCTGTGGTAACCCATCATCGTCTGATGGCCAGTCCCGATGGCAATGGTTTGGTTGTAGATCCTGATGCAAAGTTGGAAGAGGAGCTGATCGTGCGTCCGACATCCGAAACCATCATCTGGAGTACTTACAAAGGCTGGATTCAATCGTACCGTGACTTGCCCATTCTTATTAATCAATGGGCCAACGTGGTTCGTTGGGAAATGAGGACACGTTTGTTTCTTCGTACGACCGAATTTTTATGGCAGGAAGGTCATACAGCACATGCTACAGAAGCAGAAGCATTGGAAGAAACTAAAAAAATTCTCGAAATATATGCCGATTTTGCCGAACGGTTTATGGCTGTTCCGGTAATAAAAGGAATTAAATCGGCTAATGAGCGTTTTGCAGGAGCGATCGAAACATTCTGTATCGAGGCATTGATGCAAGACGGGAAAGCATTACAGGCAGGTACATCGCACTTTCTGGGTCAAAATTTTGCGAAGGCATTTGATGTGACCTTTATGGATAAAAATAACAAACTGGATTATGTTTGGGCTTCATCCTGGGGTGTATCCACACGATTGATGGGCGCCCTGATTATGACTCATTCCGATGATAACGGACTGGTGCTCCCTCCTAACCTTGCTCCTTTCCAGGTAGTGATTGTACCAATTTATAAAAACGAGGAACAGCTGGCCCAAATTTCTGTAAAAGTAGCCGAAATAACGATTAAACTGAAAGCTTTAGGCATATCGGTCAAATTCGACAACAATGACAACAAAAAACCGGGCTGGAAATTTGCCGAATACGAATTAAAAGGAGTTCCCGTTCGATTGGCTATGGGAGCCCGTGATTTGGAAAACGGAACGGTGGAAGTTGCACGTCGTGATACCTTAACCAAAGAAACAGTTTCATTGGAAGGAGTTGAACAATACATTGATCAATTATTAAAAGAAATTCAAATCAATATTTACAAAAAAGCGTATAACTACCGTGCCTCGGTAACACGTGAAGTAAACTCCTACGACGAATTTAAAATAGAAATTGAAAAAGGTGGATTCTTACTGTGTCACTGGGACGGAACTCCTGAAACCGAAGAAAAAATAAAAGAAGAAACCAAAGCTACTATTCGTTGCATACCGTTGGAAGGTGACACAACTCCCGGATTTTGCATGGTAACCGGAAAACCATCAACTCAACGGGTGATATTTGCAAGAGCATATTAACCTGAGAGCCATATTTTTCAACTAAAAATACCCCAAAAGTTTTTTGTCTAACTTTTGGGGTACAGTTCAATTCAAGGATTTTTTTGTTTGAAATGATTTGAATAAATATTAATGCCTGTGGGAACCTTTTCGTAGTGACTCAGGTGAACCACTCCACGAACAACCCAGACAATACAGCATTGTTAAGTCAAAACCGTCCAAAGATTCATCGGGATATATCGGAATTATTTCCCATATGTCATTAACAGTGACAATTCTGTTTTCACCCAATTGATTCTTAATTTGAAACCGGTGAATTTCACATTGTGGACAAAGTAAGTTTTTCATTTCATTTTTTATGTCTTCAGGCAGGTATAACTGCTGATAAAGAAAATTATCTGTTTTTTCCGGTACTTAAGTAGCATCTTTATCAAAAAAGATTGTTCACTTCCACAAGTTTATCATCTTCACAATGGAGTATACGTCCGGGAAATTTTGATATCCAACTCATGTTATGTGTAGCCATGATAACGGTAGTTCCGGATAGCCGGATATTGTACAATAATTCCACCAATTCTTTTCCGGTTTCCGGATCAAGGTTTCCGGTTGGTTCATCTGCCAGAATTATTTCAGGAGAATTGAGTAAAGCACGCGCTATAACGATTCTTTGTTGTTCTCCACCCGAAAGTTGATGAGGCATTTTATATCCTTTTTTACTCATGCCTACCTGAGAAAGTACCGCTTCAATTTGCTCTTCGATACTCTGTTTATCCTCCCAACCGGTAGCTTTTAAAACAAATTCCAGGTTATCATTTACCGTTCGATCGGTAAGTAACTGGAAATCCTGAAATACGATGCCTATCTTCCGGCGAAGGTAAGGAACTTCACCCGGTTTAATTGCCAGTAAATCGTAATTAAGGACCCCGGCAACGCCCGATAGTATTGGTAATTCGTGATAGAGTGACTTTAATAATGAACTCTTTCCACTCCCCACCTTACCAAGTAAATAAATAAACTCTCCGGAATGGACCTCGAACTGAACATTTTTTAAAACAAGTAATTCTTGCTGGTAAATGTCCACCCCAACGTATTTTATCAATAGTCTCTTTTCCATTATATAATTTGCAAATTGTCAATAGTAATCCCTTTGGCTTTCGGGAGTCAGTTATTTGTGTCTCTTTTTCAGTTCTCTTGCTAAATCATCAAGAGAATACCCTTTTGATGTCAGCAACACTATGAGGTGATATATTAAATCGGAGGCTTCATAGATAAATCCTTCTTCGGTTCCGTTGGTGGCTTCAATTACAGTTTCAACCGCTTCTTCGCCTACTTTTTGCGCCATACGGTTCACTCCTTTTTTGAAAAGTGAGGTGGTATATGAACCTTCAGGCATTTCTTTGAAACGCAGGCTTATAAAATCCTGCAGATATTTAAGAAAAGTAACATCTGCTTCATTGGTTTCACCCCAACAAGTGTCGGTTCCGAGATGACAGACAGGACCAACCGGATGGACTTTTATTAATAAGGTATCAGCATCACAATCGGGAGTAATAGAAACAACGTTCAAAAAATTACCACTTTCTTCCCCTTTTGTCCACAAACGGTTTTTTGTTCGGCTAAAAAAAGTTACCTGACCGGTTTCTTTCGTTTTCTGTAATGCTTCTTCGTTCATATAACCCAACATCAAGACTTTGGCAGTAAATTCATCCTGAATAATGGCCGGAACTAAACCATTCATTTTTTTAAAATCTATATTCATTTTATTTCGGAATTTGCTATTTTAGTTTCTGGTTGGCAAAATTACAAAAATTCACTCAGAATAACACCGAAAAGTATGGAAAGTTGTCAATTAGTTGATTGGTTAAATGGGTAATTGGTTGATTGGTTAATTAGTTAATTGGGTAATCAACCAATTATATCAACATGATATTTAGTTTCTGACATTCTGTGTACATATCCTCCGGCCATATACTTGCCTGGATTTCCCCGATATGCGCTTTTCTAA
This sequence comes from Paludibacter sp., assembly GCA_028748945.1. GTDB lineage: Bacteria > Bacteroidota > Bacteroidia > Bacteroidales > Paludibacteraceae > Paludibacter. The sequence continues at coordinate 1,389 of JAQTOL010000288.1, read as the reverse complement.
GGAAGAACATACACAAACGTGATTGTCCGATACCTCCTCCGACGGAAAGTGGCAGGCTGCCTTCAGCCAGACGTTTATGAAAATACATGTCCAATCGTTCCAGTTTTGCTTCTGTTTCAAGTTGACGTAAAAGTGCTGTTTTATCAACACGAATCCCCATGGAGGAAACTTCAAAAGCCATATCCAAAACAGGATTCCAGAAAAGTATGTCTCCGTTGAGTCCCGGCAAACCATTTTCTGCAACCGTTGACCAATCATCATAGTCCGGAGCACGACCATCATGCTTCTTACCATCTCCCAGAAGTCCTCCGATGCCAATGATAAATACCGCTTTATGAATCCTTGTAAATTCATTTTCCCGTTCCTTTGGACTCAGATCCGGATAAAGTTGACGAAGTTCTTCTGCATGAATAAAAGTAATGTCATTCGGCAGATAGGGTTTAATATCAGGAAAACTTTCCGACACAAGGTACTCCGTTCTTAAAAAAGAGGCATAAATACTACGGACAATATTTTGCAAAAAACCAATGTTTCTCTGGTCGGCTGTCATTACAAGCTCCCAATCCCACTGATCCACATAAAGGGAATGTAAATTGCCTAATTCTTCGTCGGCACGAATGGCATTCATATCGGTATAAATACCATAACCGTTTTCAATTTTATAATCGGCCAACGTTAGCCGTTTCCATTTTGCCAATGAGTGCACAACTTCAGCACGCGCATCGTTCATATCTTTAATTGGAAAGTTCACAGCTCGTTCCACACCGTTCAGATCATCATTTATACCGGTACCCCGCAGCACAAAAAGCGGAGCTGTAACGCGGCGTAAACGTAATTCCGAAGACAAATTTGATTGAAAGAAATCTTTGATTTTAGTTATACCCAGTTCCGTTTGTTGAAGATTGAGTATTGGCTTGTAATTAGCCGGTTTAAATAAGTAACTCATAATATTGGTTTTATTGCTTCAATTGTTTATATATGAAGGCAAAGATAATCATTATGACATAGATGTGGGACATCTAAGAACCAAAATAACATAAAAATGTATGTATAGTGATATATAAACACAAAAAACGCATTCCCTGATTAAGAAATGCGTTTTTTGTAAGCTTGAGTTTGCTTATACTTTTTTCCGGTATTCCACGAACGAGTAAGAATATGGATTTACCTCATCAGCATCATAATCTTCACGATTTACCTCAATCCATTCATCGAAGTTTATTTCAGGAAAATAGGCATCAGCAACAAAAGTTGCATGTATCCATGTGATATACATTGTTTCAGCTTTGTCTATTGTCTGTTTATACACAGATGGACCGCCGATAATAAATACCTTTTCTTCATGTTCACAAAGGTAAAGAACATCTCCAACGAATCGGCTTCAAAATA
>JAQTOL010000287.1 GCA_028748945.1 Paludibacter sp. | reverse complement strand
AAACAGACGAAAACAGCAATTTGGTCCGGAAATTCATTAAAAACTAATATAACTATCGGGATAGGGAGTGGTCGAATTTACAAATGCGACATTCTATTAGTCTAATAACAAATTGACAACCAATGAATCTTTATATATGTTGTTTAACTTGCTTTTATCCACTGAAATAATCATATTATGAAAAGACAGATTCTATTCATTTTTGCGTTTTGTGTCATTTTTCAACCTGAAAGCAATGCGAAAACTTATTTCGTTGCCCCAACCGGAAACGATTCGATCAATTCAGGTTCTATTTCATCACCTTTTGCTTCGATCATGCGGGCACAACAAGTGGTTGAAGCCGGCGATACGGTTTATATCCGGGCTGGAAAATATTTGATGAATGAAAATCAGATTTCTTCAGTTCAACGAATCTGGGCGGTTGTTCATTTGCTAAATAAAAGCGGACAAGAAGGAAAACGGATCAATTATTGGGCATATCCGGGTGAAAAACCTGTTTTTGATATGAGTAATGTAAAGCCGGAAAATAAAAGGATTATGGCGTTTGACGTGACCGGGTCATGGATTCATCTCAAAGGTCTGGAAGTGATTGGAACTCAGGTTTCAATTTTGACTCATACACAATCCGAATGTTTTCATAACGAAGGTAACCATAATATTTACGAGCAACTTTCCATGCATGACGGACAGGCGATTGGCTTTTACCTGATTAAAGGTTCTGATAATCTGATTTTAAATTGTGATGCTTACCGGAATTACGATTTCACTTCGGAAGGAGGAAAGGGCGGAAATTCGGATGGTTTTGGCTGTCATCCGCAACCGGGCGGAACAGGAAATATCTTTCGGGCTTGTCGGGCCTGGTTTAACAGCGACGATGGTTTTGATTGCATCCGTGCGGCCGAAACAGTGACTTTCGATCATTGCTGGGCATTTGATAACGGATATTCGACTGAATTTAAAAGTCTGGGTGATGGAAATGGTTTTAAAGCCGGAGGTTGGGGTCTTCGCAAAGATTTTCGTGTTCCTGAAAAAATCCCGATGCATATTATTGAGTTTTGTTTAGCCGTAGGAAACAAAGCCAATGGCTTTTATTCAAATCATCAACCGGGCGGAAGTTATTGGTACAATAACACAGCCTATCAGAACGGCACAAATTTTAATATGCTAAACCGGAATGCTGAATTTAGCGAAGATGTACCGGGTTATAATCATGTCCTTAAAAATAATCTTTCATTCGAGGCGCGTACTTTTGATACACAACATATTGATTCTACAAAATGTGATGTAACATATAATTCATTTACTCTTCCCGTAAAAGTAAGTAAAAGTGACTTTGTCAGCCTCGATCAATCACAACTGACTGCTCCCCGAAAAGCAGATGGAAGTTTGCCGGATATCACTTTTATGAAGCTTAAAAAAGGCTGCGATTTGATTGACAAAGGAACGGACATTGGATTCTCGTATAAAGGGAAAGCTCCTGATTTAGGAGCTTTCGAATATTAAATGTATCAAATTAATACGCAACGAAAATAACGAAACTGATACAATTAAACAGAGTATTTACTTTTCAATAATTATCTTTTTAGTAATCACCTGATCTCCATTTTTTACATACAATAAATAAAATCCGGATACCCAGTTTTCTAAATCTAAAGTTGTGGTACCACTTAATATCCCCTTTTTCAGAAGTTTACCAGACGTGTCTGAAATGCTATAACCGGTAACTCCGAATATTTTAGAAACGGGTTGAATGGTAATGTTGCCTTTCGAAGGAACCGGATAAACCTGAATAGTATTTTCCTCTACAGTATTCAAACCATCTGATTGAGCAGTTAATTTATAAATGGCAGTTGTCCGTGGCGCTAAACCACCAATACTTTGAATGGTTGTTACACCGTCAGCACTGATAGTCAGATTTCGGGTTGCTCCTGTAATCAAATCGTTAAGTATATATTTTCCTGCCGACAACGTACCCGGATAAAATGTGGCAGTAATATCGCTAATGGTCGAGTTACTCAGATTGTTTACAACAATAATATTCTCATTCTGATATTGGCGCAAAAAAACAAAAGCAGATGGTGTGTTGGAAGTCAGTGTTGTATAGCTTCCTCGACGTAAAGCCGGTTCGTTTTGCCTGATCTGAATCATTTTATTATAGGTTGTCCACAACGAGTTGTTGTCTGTTTGTTCGGTTGCAATATTTTTTGTAATATAATCAGTTTGAGGTGCTCTCCATGGTGTCCCGGTTGTGAAACCAGCATTTGTACTGCTATTCCATTGTAAGGGTGTACGGATATTTTCATCGGGTTTTCCGCCCACCGTGCCAATTTCTTCTCCATAATAAATAAATGGAATCCCCGGTAAAGACAATAGAATTCTTGCTGCAAGCTTTGCCTTGGTTACATCACTACCCAAAGTAGTCATAACCCGTTCCTGATCATGATTGGTAAGGAAAGAACCAAATTGAAGGTAGGGATAACTTGCCATAACTTCATCCATTTGATTCTCAAGTCCCGTTGCATCACCACCATTGACAGAATTAATCAATGCACTGGCCATATTAAATTCAAAACAAAAATCCAACCCGTTGTTTTCAACATATTTTTTTATTATCGGGGTCGATGTCCATGCTTCTCCGACTGCAAAAGCATCATTATTCACCGATTTATAATAGGTCCGAAAATCCTTCCAAAACTGAAATGTTTCCGGAAGATCCTGAATTTGAGTATTTGATTCAAAAATATATTTTACTGCATCTAACCGGAATCCATCCGCATGCATATCCTGCAACCAGAATCGGGCAACATCGAACATTTCTGCTTTTGTAGCCGCATTTGCATAATTCAGGTCAGGCATTCCACTCCCAAATACACCGTAATAGTAAGCTCCGTTCTTGTAATACCACGATCCTCCGGGATTGTTGGTACTCCATCTGTACCAATTTCTGTAAGGAGATGTTGTACTTCCGGCTGATTGTGCAAACCACTGATTCTGGTCGGATGTGTGGTTCATTACTAAATCGATAATAACTTTGATTCCACGTTGGTGAGCTGCCTGAATAAAAGTCTGAAAATCGGCATTTGTACCATAATCACTTTCTACAGTTCGGTAGTCTGTCACATCATAACCATGGTAACTTGGTGATTGCATGATGGGCATCAACCAGATTCCGGTAATTCCCAAATCAGTATGTGTCGTCGAATCTCCATCATTCAGATAATCCAGTTTGGCAGTCAGCCCTTTTAAATCCCCTTTCCCGTCCCCGTTTTGATCATAAAAACTACGGACAAACACTTCATAAAATACAGCATCATTCCACCAATATGTACTGGCAGTCGTTACATTAATATATTCATCCAGTGTTTGTGAAATTGTATCGCCCTGTACATTTTTTATTTGTAATGTAACCGGATAGAGTCCAGTTGTAGGATAGGTCACCACAGGGTTTTGAAGGTGTGAACCTGATGGTTGCCCTCCGGGAAATTGCCATGACCACTCAACCGGACTTCCACTCGATTTATCTAAAAATTGAACGGATTTTCCAGGAATTATTTGACGACCGGATGTTTCAATTTTAATTGTTAATACGGTTGGAGGAACTAAATCGTTGTACCAGAAATTGACAACACCGTTAAGAACAACTGTGTAATTGCGGTTAGGGCCACCTCCGGTAAATTCTTCACGACCGTTCCACAATCCATTAATTCGGGCTTTAAATTCAATATTATCACCAACATTTAGTAGCATGGAAGCACTATAAATTGAATCACCATCCGCATCAGATAACATGGTCGAACTCCAGTTGTTAAATGAGCCTGATAGGTCAACAAATTCTGTGGTAGGGTTAAACAGTCCCTGAGCAGCCATATATTTCATATTCACATTAAATATAACGGAAGTGGACTGTGAAAAGAGAAAAGTCGCGAACAGACAGAAAAATACGGTGGAATACAGAAAACGGGAGAATGAAGTGTTGGTTTTCATTTTGAAATAGATTTAAATCAAATCAAGATACGCAGGTTTTTTCAATTCTGATATTATAATTGTGAACCGTCAATTTATACACTGCAAAAGTAAAGAAAATATCTACTAAAAGTTTTTTTATTGAAAAAATCAAACAACTTTCAATACTATCTAACAGCGTTGGTCACCAAAAATTTCAGGTTTGGTTTTAATAACCATGGGCTTATCACAGAAATTGGCTGTTGATAGGAATAAAAAACTGCGGATATCAATTGATAACCGCAGTATTTTATATTGATTGATTAGATCAATTATTCCAGATTTTTACGAATACTTGTTGCTATGTCGCTCATTTCATCAGCACTCAGTTTTAATTTCGGATTTTTAAAATTCATATCCGATTCTTTGTTGATCGGAATCAAATGAATATGAGCGTGTGGTACTTCAAGTCCGATAACTGCAACCCCGACGCGAAGACAGGATACACTTTTCTCGATGGCTAATGCTGTTTTTTTGCTAAAAAGCATCATGTCGCTTAGTGTAGAGTCATTTAGATCAAAAAGATAATCAACTTCTACTTTTGGAATTACCAACGTATGACCTTTAGTCATAGGGTTTATGTCCAGAAACGCAAAAAAACGATCATCTTCTGCAATTTTGTAACAAGGAATTTCTCCGGCTATGATACGACTGAATATTGTTGCCATAATATAAAATCTTGTTTCTATAAATTTACTCCTTTTACAAAGAAATTTCAATCACTTCAAACTCCATTTCTCCTGATGGAACAGAAACTTTGGCTTTTTCACCTACTTTTTTACCCAGTAAACCTTTGGCAATTGGAGTTGTTACCGAA
>JAQTOL010000286.1 GCA_028748945.1 Paludibacter sp. | reverse complement strand
GGAAGAATCCGAAATCTATTCAATACTGGAGTCCGATAATCCTGCATCATCTGTTATGAATATGTATTCAGGATTAAAAGCCAATGAAACCATTCGTCTCATTGTAAACAAAGATGATTATCAAAAAGGGGTTGAAATTGTAAATAACAGTTCATTCCATGATTTATTGAAAGTGGATTGAAAATTTAAATGACCATGAAAAAAACTGTAAGTCTCGTTTTCATACTCATATTATTTCTGCATCCCGCATATTCTCAAGCAAAAAACGATGGCAGCAAAACAGCCCTTCTGATTGTTGACATCCAGGACTTTTATTTTCCGGGAGATGGACCCGGTTTAGTCAATGCTGAAGGAGCCGCTTTAAAAGCAAAAGAAATTCTGGAAATCTTCAGAGAGAAAAAACAATTGGTTGTCCATATCCGCCACAAAGCTTCCAGAGGATTCGAAATAAATAAAAATGTTGAACCTCTTTCTACAGAAAAAGTAATTACGAAGACGGAAGTCAATAGTTTTAAAGGAACGGATCTGTTAGAGTATTTGAAAAAGAACGATATTTCCCGGTTGATTATTATAGGCATGCAAACACAAATGTGTGTTGAAGCAGCTGTTCGTGCCGGGCATGATCTGGGTTTTGAATGTGTACTTATTCAAGATGCCTGTGCTACCAGAGATCTTAAATTTGCCGACAAAGTTGTCAAAGCTGAAGATGTTCAAACCGGCACGCTTGCAACTTTTATCGATGGTGGATATGCTAAGGTAATTGATTTTGCAAAGTTCAAGGAAAATATCGATAAGTATTTGTTTCAAAAATTAGATTAGATTTTTATTAAACACTCAACGAATACCGGCAGTTTATTCATTGCCATTTAAGAATGATTCATGTTATTTTTCAATTATTTTCAACAGAACAATCTATTAAAATGAAACACACTGTTCTTTTGGCAATTACATTTTTGTCAATAATTGCCTCAGCGCAAAAGGTAAATCCCTATTTGCCGGATTCATCATCTCCAATAAAAAGATCCGGTATGAAACTGGTTTTTAGTGAAGAATTTAATTATGTAGGAAAACCGGATTCAACCATTTGGAACTATGAAACCGGTTTTAAACGGAATAATGAACTCCAGTGGTATCAATCCGATAACGCGAATTGTAGCAAAGGTCGCTTGCTTATCGAAGGGAAGAAAACGGATTTCCCGAATCCAAATTACAGTGCCGGTTCTGAAAACTGGAAAACAAACCGGGAAAAGGTAAATTACACGGCTGCCAGCATTACTACCAGTGGGAAAAAATCGTGGAAGTTTGGTCGTTTTGAAGTACGGGCGCGCGTTGATACAACCATGTGCTCCTGGCCGGCAATTTGGTTACTTGGTGTTAACTATGACTGGCCTTCGTGCGGTGAAATAGATATGCTGGAATTTTATCGCCCTGATAATGTACCTACCATTCTGGCGAATGTAGCTTGCGGTACAGGCAAACGTTGGAATGCGAAATGGGATTCATCAAAAAAACCGTTAGCTTCTTTACTCCTGACGGATAAAGACTGGGTCCGGAAATACCATGTCTGGCGAATGGACTGGACCAAAGATTCTATCAACCTTTATGTTGACCAAATTCTACTCAATACGACTTTGGTAAGTGATATGGTAAATGCCGATGGCACTAATCCTTTTTTGCAACCACAATATATGTTGCTGAATCTGGCTCTGGGTTCTAACGGTGGCGATCCTTCTCAAAGTAAGTTCCCGATTACTTTCGAAGTTGACTACGTTCGGGTCTATCAGCAAGAATAAAAAAACAATAAAACGATATCTTTGAGTTCGTCAGGGAAGAATAATTAATACCTTTGCAGGTAAATTGTAAAATAATTACATGCTTCCCATCCGAGATGAGTATCATTTGTATTTGAAGCTGGAAAAAGGCCTATCAAACAATACGATAGAGGCTTACGAAAGTGATTTAATAAAGTTGTCGGTTTATTTAGCAGATGCACACATTGCTCCTGAAGCCGCCACAACCGAACATTTACGTGATTTTATTATCGAAATTAGTAGTCTGGGGATTCATCCGCGATCGCAAGCACGTATTTTATCGAGCATTAAATCATTTTATCATTTTCTGATTTACCGGAATATCCTCGACAACGATCCAACCGAATTACTTGAAAGTCCTAAAATCGGATTACGACTTCCGGAAGTTTTATCGTTAAAAGAAATTGACGACATCGTACAAGCCATTGACTTGTCCAAACCGGAAGGTCAGCGCAATAAAGCCATCATCGAAGTTCTTTACGGCTCCGGTTTACGGGTGTCGGAATTAGTAGGATTACAACTTTCCAAAATGTACATCAACGAAGGTTATATGTTGATAGAAGGTAAAGGAAGCAAACAACGCCTTGTCCCTTTATCACCCCAATCGATCCATCAGATCGGGCTCTGGAAAACAGACAGGAATTTGCTGACTATACAAAAAGGGAATGAAGATATTTTGTTTTTAAATCGTCGTGGTTCAAAACTGACCCGGGATATGATTTTCAAAATAGTGAAAGATCTGGCTATGCTTGCCGGAATACGCAAGAATGTAAGTCCGCACACATTCCGGCATTCCTTTGCCACTCATTTGCTGGAGAATGGTGCCAATTTGCGTGCGATACAGCAATTACTTGGACACGAATCCATAACCACAACTGAACTTTATACCCATATGGATCTGCATTTTTTGCGTCAAACAGTGATGGAATGTCATCCGTTTTATAAAAATAAAAAATAGATTGATTTGAAAAATATTGCGAGAAATTGCGAGATTCTTCTTGAATCTCGCAATTTAAATCAGGAATAATTTACAGATATAAAAATACTTCGTTGAAAAAAACAAATAAAATAAAGTCTTTCATTGTGTTGCTACTCGTATTATTAGCTGCATCTAAACTGTCGGCTCAGGAAACCATGGCAGTTGGACAGATAATAAACAGTACTGACAATAGTCCGATACCCGGAGTCAATGTCTATTTCAAAAACTCCTCCACAGGAGTTCAAAGCGATCAGGAAGGTTATTTTTTGATTCGCATAACAGGAAAAGAAACAACACTTGTTTTTTCATCGGTTGGTTTCAAAAGCCGGGAAATAAAAATAAAACCGGGACAAAGTATTGGAATAGATGTGAAACTGGAAGAAGAAAGTACCTTACTTCAGGATGTTCTGGTAATTCCGGGATCCAATCCGGCATTGGAATGGATGAAGAAAGTCCGGTTAATGAAAAAAGAAAATGATATTAGCCGGCAAATTGGATATTCAGATGAAAGTACCGAGCAAAATCTGGTATTATTGAGTAAAATAAAGCAACCAAAACGCAACAAGCTTATCTATGATCAGCTAAAAAAAGGGAATCTTTCAACTGCAGATTCTTCTCTGGTAATTCCGTTGTATATGGCTGAAAACACTTACCAACTGACTGATAAAAAGAAGAATATACTTTCAAAAAATATCTTTTCATCACCCGAAAAAAGCGAACAAATCATCGCTCAATTGGTTGGTGAAACGGATTCGGAATTAAATTTTTACGATAACGCCATCTCTGTTTTCGGGAAAAGTATAATCAGCCCACTCTCGAATGTCGGGAATATTTATTACAATTATTATCTCGCCGATAGTATCATAACCGCTACAGGGAAACAATACGAGATTCATTTTCGGACAAAAAATTCCAAGAATTTAGCTTTTAACGGGATTCTCCGGATCGATTCCCTGACACTGGCTCTTACCAGCATCGATGCAGAATTGCCGACTCAGGCGAATATTAATTTCATTCATAATTTACATATTTCTCAAATCTTCCAACAGCTTCCTGATAAGCACTGGACCCGACACTCGGAGGAAACGGCATTGAATATGAACTATGAATTATTGGCCGATAGCCTGAATCAAAAACCGGAAATTTTTATTAAACGAAGTGCAACTTATAATCCGGCAACGATTTCAATGAAACAAAATAATCGGTTTGCGCAAAGTGAATACAGCGCATCTACTTTGGATGAAAAGTTGAAAGACCTGAATAATACCCCGATACTCCGAACTGCAAAATGGTTGGCGGACGTTATGTTTACAGGCTATATGCAGATTGGGAAAATTGATGTTGGTAAAGTGCAGCGAATAATCCGCATAACGGATCTCGAAGGTTTGCGCCTCACCCTGCCCTTTCGAACCAATGAAAAATTATGGAAAAACTTTTCACTTGGCGGTTCACTTGGATATGGATTTAAAAATGAAGCAATTAAATACTCTGCCTTAGCAGATTACAAAATACCAACAAAAAAAAGGAGAATTATTGGATTCTCATACAATAACGATTACCGACGTGTGGATTATAATTACAACGATTTTATGTTTCGCGAAAATCCGTTAATAACAGGAGATGAAGATATTTCCAGTTCTGTATTAGCATTTAAGTCTGCAGGAAAAATGAGCGAAAGAAAGGAGTTTTCACTCACATTATCAAATGAATGGAACCGGAATATTGAAACAAATGTCTATTTTCGTTCAAATGAAATATATTCAAATCCGGCTGTACCCATCCAAACAGGATTTTCCAGTGCAAACAGCTTATCGGTAAATTCCGCTACCGTTTCAACCCGTTTTTCCTTTGCTGAAAAAAAATATGATGATTATATGCAACGAATATATATCTCCAATCATAATCCTGTATTTTATGCTACAGCTGAGGCCGGACAATATATTTTGGGAGGTGGCTCAGGGAATTATGCTAAAATTATTGGTTCAGTGAAACAAAACGTCAAACTTGATATCGGTCAATTTAATTATATTGCCGAAGCCGGTTGGATTTTCGGAAATGTACCGTATCCTTTACTCGAAATGCCCGCCGGGAGTGAAACCGGAGGTTACAGCACATATCAATA